>CAZGJO010000084.1:0-8575 GCA_964525685.1 uncultured Ectothiorhodospiraceae bacterium
AAGGAGGGCTGCGACGGCCTGATCACCTCCGGGCGCTTCGTGGTCCACCGCATGCCGCGGTTCCAGCGCACCGTCTGTCTGGAATTCTTCGGCGCCGACCTGCGCCGGGCGGTGCCGGCCATCGTCGAGACCAAGGACTACATCGACGATCTGGAGACGGTGGCGCTGGCCGGCATGGAGCACCTGGACGAGCGCTACATCCGCGCGGTGGGCTACACCACCAAGGCGCCGCGCCGGGACCTGCCGAAGATGGTGCTGCTCATCGACATCGCCGGCAACGACGACGACGCGGTGGGCGCCGCCGCCTCGGAGGTGGTGCGGCTGGCCAACGCCCGCGAGGGCGAGGGCTTCATCGCGGTGAGCCCGGAGGCGCGCAACCGTTTCTGGCTGGACCGCGCCCGCACCGCCGCCATCGCCGCCCACACCAACGCCTTCAAGATCAACGAGGATGTGGTCATCCCGCTGGACCGGCTGGGCGACTACAACGACGGCATCGAGCGCATCAACATCGAGCTCTCCACCAGCAACAAGATCCGCACCCTCGATGCGCTGCTTGAGTACCTCGACTCCGACATGCCGGAGGTGCGCCAGGCCAAGGACTACGAGCCCTCCGAGGAGGCCACTGCCATCCTCGACGGCAAGCGCGCCCGGGCGCGCGAGGTGCTGATGGCGGCCAAGGCGCGCTGGGGCGAGCTGATCAACTGCCTGGACGATCCGGCCGAGCAGCACACCGCGCTGCTCACCGAGGCCGCCCGCGACGCCCTGGAGCCGGGCGATACGCTCTTCCGGGTGATGCAGCGGCGCGACGAGCGCATCTCCTACCGCGAGGAGGTGGAGAAGCCGCTGCGCGAGATCTTCGGCGGCCAGGACCTGGCGCCGGTGCGCCGGCGGATCGACGCCATCCACGACGATATCGGCACCAGTCGGCTGTTCGTCGCCACCCACATGCACGCCGGCGACGGCAACGTCCACACCAACATCCCGGTGAACTCCAACGACTACTACATGATGCGCGAGGCGGATCGCGTGGTGGAGCGGGTGATGGCCCTGGCCGGCGAGCTCGGCGGGGTGATCTCCGGCGAGCACGGCATCGGCCTGACCAAGATGGCCTTCATGGAGGACGATGCCGTCGAGGCCTTCGCCGACTACAAACGCACGGTGGACCCGGCGGAGCGCTTCAACCGCGGCAAGCTGATGCCCGGCTCCGGCCTCGACAACGCCTATACCCCGTCCCTGCGGCTGCTGGACGAGGAGGCGCTGCTGCTGGAGGCCAGCGAGCTCTCCGATCTCAACCACGCGGTCAAGGACTGCCTGCGCTGCGGCAAGTGCAAGCCGGTCTGCATGACCCACGTGCCGCGCGCCAACCTGCTCTATTCGCCGCGCAACAAGATCCTCGCCTCCGGTCTGATGACCGAGGCGTTCCTCTATGAGGAGCAGACCCGGAGGGGGATCTCGGTGAACCACTTCGACGCCATGAACGACGTCGCCGACCACTGCACGGTCTGCCACAAGTGCCTGAAGCCGTGCCCGGTGGACATCGACTTCGGCGACGTCTCCATCCGCATGCGCAACATCCTGCGCGAACAGGGCAAGAAGAAGTTCAGCATCGGGGCCACCACGGCCATGGCGTACCTCAACGTCACCGATCCGGCCACCATCAAGCTCATGCGCAAGACCATGATCCAGTGGGGGTACGGCGCCCAGCGCCTGACCAGCCGGGTGTTCAATGCGCTGGTGCCGCGCAGCGAGACGCCGCCGGGCTCGACCACCGGCAAGCCGAAGCCGGTGGAGCAGGTGGTCCACTTCATGCGCAGCCCCATGCCGAGCGTGCCGGCGAAGACCACCCGCGCCCGCTTGGGCATCGAGGACGAGTCCATGGTGCCGATCCTGCGCGATCCGGAGAAGACCGACGAGGACGCCGAGGCGGTCTTCTACTTCCCCGGCTGCGGCTCCGAGCGGCTCTTCTCCGAGGTCGGCATGGCCACCCTGGCGATGCTCTACCAGGCCGGGGCGAAGACGGTGCTGCCGCCCGGCTACCTCTGCTGCGGCTACCCGCAGACCTCCACCGGCGACGAGAAGAAGGGCCGGGCGATCTCGGTGAACAACCAGGTGCTGTTCCACCGCATCGCCAACACCCTCAACTACATGGACATCCGCACGGTGGTGGTCTCCTGCGGCACCTGCATGGATCAGCTGGAGAAGTACCAGTTCGAGAAGATCTTCCCCGGTTGCCGTCTGCTGGATATCCACGAGTACCTCCAGGAGAAGGGCATGGCCATCGACGGGGTCTCGGGGGTCCAGTACCTCTACCACGACCCGTGCCACACGCCGATGAAGACCCACGAGCCGCTCTCCGTGGCCCGGGGGCTCATGGGTGGCGCGGTGGAGCTCAGCGACCGCTGCTGCGGCGAGGCCGGCACCCTGGCCACCTCGCGCCCCGACATCGCCAACCAGCTGCGCTACCGCAAGCAGCAGGAGCTGGTCGGCGGCGTGCGCCGGGCCACCGGCGAGGAGAAGGCGCAGGGCGGCAACGTCAAGATGCTGACGTCCTGCCCGGCCTGCCAGCAGGGGCTCTCCCGCTACCGGGAGGCCACCGGGATGGAGGTCGACTACATCGTGGTGGAGATGGCACGTGAAATGCTTGGAGAGGACTGGCAGGCGCAATTCGTCGAGCAGGCGCGGGATCGCGGCATCGAGCGGGTGCTGCTGTAGCGCGGACGCCGGCGCAGGGTTGCCGGAACGGCAAGGGAATGCCGCCGAGCGGTGCCGGACGGATCAAGTTTTTGTGCCTGTGGTCGCTATGAGGGGGCAACAGCCGGTAGAACGCCTGTAAGCCCATGACAATGGTGGTGTCTTCCGGTATGGTTGCGCCAGTTCAACAGCTTTTTCGAGAGGGGATCCCTGTGATGCATAGATGGAGCTTGGCGGGTCTGCTGGTCGGCGTCCTGTTCGGAGCGCAGGCCCACGCGGCCGGGTCCATGGATATCAACCTCAACAATACTTCGGCCTACGGCGCCGTGAGTTGGGGGATGGGGGATGATTCGGTCCTCGGCAAGGGCGAGTTCTACTACAACACCGACGAGACCTACGTCGGTAGTCTCGGCCTGCTGGTGATCGGCGAGACCGGGGATACCGAGAACCCGGTGGAGGCCGGGATCGGCGCCAAGATCATGGGCGTCTACAACAGCACCGAGGATGACTTCTTCGGCTTCGCCGTCGCCCCGGGGGTCGGGATCCGGGTCTATCCGCCGGAGGCCAACCGGCTGGTGTTCGGGGCCAACGTCCACTTCGCCCCGGAGGTGGTGAGCTTCGGCGACGTGCGCAGCCTGGTGGAGACCGACCTGCGGGTGGAGTACCTGCTGATCCCGCAGGCCTTCGCCTACATCGGCCATCGCCGCCTGGCCGTGCGGGATGACCGAGGCGACGATACCAGCTCCATGGACAGCGGCTTCCACCTCGGCGTGCGGATGCTCTTCAACTAGGCCCTTCCTCGGGCCCCGCCCCGCTCAGTCGTACGGGGCGACCTCCTCGGCCTCGATGGTATAGCCCGCCGTTCCCTTCTCCTGGCGGGTGCGCTCCGTGTGCATCACCCCCGTGACCCAGACGGTGTCGAAGGTGCCGCGGATCCGCGCCGGCTCATCCTCCATGGTGACGTAGACGATCTGGTTCGCCGGCGGCGGCGGCACGTGGATGCAGGCGCCGAAATAGGGCACCAGCAGGAACTCGGTGACCTGGTTGCGGGTGCCCTCCAGCGGCACCACGAAGCCCGGCATGCGCACGCGCTGACCGTCGAAGGTGTCCACCGTGGGGGCGGCGTCGAGCTCGTCGCGCACCTTCTCCATGGCCTCGATGGCGCGGGGATCGTCGTCGTCGAGCTGGTCGATGTCGACATCCAGATCAACGTCCCGGAAGAGGTCGTCGAAGTCGAACGCCTCGGGGATCAGATCATCCCACTCGAGTTCGCGCGGCTCGTCGGCCAGCGCGGTGCCCGCGGGGACCAGCAGCAGCGCGGCGGCCGCGCAGAGCACGGGGCGGCTCAGGGATCGGAACATCGGGGTCTCTCCAGTTGGTGTATTCCTCATGGTAGCGCCTCGCGGGCGGGGTGCCTACAGACGCACCGTGAGCCCGTCGGCGATGGACTGGCGATAGGCGCGCCAGGCCGGCACGGCACCGAGGACGAAGCCGGCCCCGACCACGCCGCCGAGCAGGGCCCATTCACGGGGCGACGGCGGCGCCATCTCCAGGAACAGGCCGTACTCGGCGGCCACCCACGGCCGCAGCAGCCACAGCCCGAGGTAGAGCAGGGCGAGGCCGGCGGCGGCCCCGGCCAGGGCCAGGGCGACCGCCTCGCTGACCAGCAGGCCGAAGATCTGCCCCGGTCGCGCCCCGGTGGCGCGCAGGATCGCCATCTCGCGTCGGCGTTCGTTGAGCCCGGCCAGCAGCGCCGTGGTCATGCCGATGAGCCCCACCAGTACCACGAATCCGGAGACCGCCAGCAACGCCCGCTCGGCCACCGCCATCAGGTCCCACAACTCCTGCAGGGCGACGCCGGGGAGGATGGCGAGCAGCGGCTCCTCGCGGTAGTTGTTCACGTAGCGCTGCACCGCGAAGGTGTCCATGCGCGATTCGAGGCCCACCAGCGCGGCGGTGATGGAGCTCGGGGTCAGATCCCTCTCGCGCGCCTCGTCGGCGTCGATGGATTGGCCCGGCATGGGGGCGCCGCCGCGCCAGTCCACGTGGAGCGCCTCGAAGCCCTCCAGCGAGATGTGCACGGTGCGGTCCACCGGTGTGCCGGTGGGCTCGAGGATCCCGGCGACGGTGAACGGCTTGTCGTCGTGGTCCCGGAAGCTGACGTCGCCCCCGCCGTGGGAGATGACGATCTCGTCGCCGAGGGCGTGTTCCAGCTCCTCCGCCACCCGGGCGCCGAGCACCGCGTCGTAGAGATCGTCGAAGCGCTCGCCCTCGGCCAGCGCCAGCGATTCCCCCCGGGCGTAGCGGTAGTGGTCGAAGTAGACGGCGGAGGTGCCGAGCACCGGGTAGCCGCGATAGGCGTCGCCGAGCATCAGCGGCACGGTCCACTGGACCGCGTCGTGATCGGCGATGTCCTGGTAGCTCTCCCAGGTGATGTTGTTGGTGGGGCTGCCCATGCGGAAGACGGAGTAGAGCAGCAGCTGCATGGAGCCGGAGCGGGCGCCCACGATCAGATCGGTCTGGGAGATGGTGTTGGCGAAGCTGGTGTGGGCGTCGCTGCGCACCCGATCCACCGAGAGCAGCAGCGCCACGCTCAGGGTGATGGCGACGAAGGTGAGCAGCGCGGTCTGGCGCCGGTTCCAGAGGCTCTTCAGGGCGAGGCGGATGGTGGCCATGGCTCAACCCTCCCGGGCCGGCGAGGCGGCGCGGTTGATGGTGTCCAGATGCAGGGCGCGCGGGAAGCGTTCGGCCAGCGCCGGATCGTGGCTCACCAGCAGCAGGGTGGAGCCCTGGCGGTCGCACTCGCTGGCCAGCAGTTCGAGAAAGGCGAGCCGGCGGTCGGCGTCCAGCGCCGAGGTGGGCTCGTCGGCGATGATGATGTCCGGCGCGCCGATGAGCACCCGCGCCGCCGCCACCCGCTGCTGCTGGCCGACGCTGAGATCGGTCACCGGGCGGTGGATGAGCTCCGGGGCGTCCAGATCCAGGTGGCCGAGCAGGCGCAGCGCTTCGTCGTGCAGGGTGGCGGAGCGAGTGAGTGCCTGCTCGCGGCGCTGGCGGGAGAAGTGGCACGGCAGGGTGACGTTCTCCAGCACCGACAGATAGGGCAGCAGGTTGTGCAGCTGGAACATGAAGCCGATGGCGTCGGCGCGCAGACGGTCGCGGCGTGCGCCGCGCAGGGCGTGCAGCGGCTCGCCGCGCAGGTGGATGGTGCCCTGCTCGGGCACCATGACGCCGCCGAGCAGGTTCAGCAGGGTGCTCTTGCCGCTGCCGCTGGGGCCCTGGATGAAGAGGCGCTCCCCGGCGCGGATGGTCAGCTCCGGAATGTCGAGTACGGGTGGCTGGTCGGCACGCCAGCGGAAGCGCAGGTCGCGGACCGCAATGACGGCCTCATCGGCGGGCGTGGCGGCGGCTTCGGTCATGGGCAACCTCCCGGTGTCGGACGCGCCGAGGCGGCGCGTGCTCAGAGACGTAGACGGTCGCGATCGGGGTTCAGTTCCACCCGGGTCTGCCGATCCGGCGTGATCATCCGGACCACCATCGACTCGCTGCCGTCGAAGACCTCGAAGAAGGTGGTCGTGAGATCGGTGAGGGCGTCGCCCTGGGCGCAATCGAAGCGGTACTCGGCGTGGAAATCGGCGTGCTGGTGATCGTCGCCGTGCCCGTGGTCGTGGTCATCCCCGTGGTCATGGCCATGATCGTGGTCGTCCCCGTGGCCCGAACGCACATCGCCGTGCAGTTGATCGGAGCGGACCTCGGTCCGGACCAGCTCGCAGCGGGCGGCCTCGGTGGGCTGGAAGAGCGCCGCGCCGTCCTCGAGCTTTGCCTTCGCCGCTCGCAGGGCGTCGCGGTCATCGTCGTCGCGCGGGGCGTATTCGAAGCCGACGATGTCGGCCGCGGGCGAGTTGAGGTTGATGGCGATGGCGCCATTGTCCACCACCAGATCCATCTGCGCGACGCCGTGGACATGGGCGCCGGCCTCGCGGTGGCCGTGATCGTCGTGGGCCGGGGCGCTGCCGGCGGTGAGCAGCAGGCCCAGGGCGGTCAGCGGGATGAAGGCGGTATTGAAGGTCATGGCGTGTCTCCTTGTCAGGGCTGCGGATCCCGGCAGCTCGGGCAGAGACCGTGGATCTCCACGGTCCGGTTCTCGGGCTGGAAGGCCTGGTCCCGGCTGAGGCGGTCGATGGCGTCGTCCACCCCCTCATCGCTGAACTCCGCCACCGAGCGGCAGTTGCGACAGATGAGCAGCTGCGCTCCGTGGGGGGTCTCCGGGCAGGTGCAGCCGATGAAGGCGTTGAGCCCCTCCACCCGATGGATCAGTCCCTGTTCCTGCAGGAAGTCCAGCGCCCGGTAGACCGTCGGCGGCGCGGCGCGGGTGCCTTCGCGCTGCAGTGTGTCCAGCAGGTCGTAGGCCCCCACCGGCCGGTGAGCGGCCCAGATGAGCTCCAGGACATGGCGCCGCTGCGGCGTCAGCCGGGTGCCGCGCTCGCGGCAGATCGCCTCGGCACGGGCCAGAGCGTCGGCCGTGCAGGCGGCATGGTCGTGTTCGCGAAAGGCCGATGGCGTGCCCATGGGGACCTCCAGTCATTGTTATGTTGTAACAGTCTAGCCGGGAAACGGGGCCGGGGAAAGGGGGGATCTCTTCGCCGTGAGCGGGTGCAGAAGCCCCTTCCCCATGTGGGGGCAAATGTGACACAAGATTTTACATGGATGTATTTTTCTTGAACGTCAAAATTTTACGACAAACTGCGGGGACTTCCCGTCCTGCGTGTGCTGGTGGCCCCGGGGCCTGTGTGCTAAAAATGCGCGGAATTTGAACAGCTTCATTGACAACGGCACACAAGGAACCAGGATGGCGCGTGAACCCGCCCCGTATCTCCGGCGCATGCCTGCACCCGGCGCCGCCCTGCTGGCCGGCGCGGTCGGCCTGTTCTCCATGGCCGCTTCCGCGGACGAGGGTGAACTGACCACCATCCGGATCGAGGGGGGCCAGTGGCTCGATACCGACTCCCCGTTCGAACCCGAGGCGCCGCGTGCCACCGATCCCGCTCCCGGCTCGCGTGCCGTGGTAGAGGCGGAGACCCTGGAGGAGACCGGCACCGACCGTGTGGAGGCGCTCACCGGCCACCTGCCCGGCGCCCACGCCGGACGCGAACAGGGTGGCCTGGGGACCTCCGTCACCATGCGCGGCTTTGCCGTGACGCGTCCGGTGAAGGACGGCCTTCCCGACATCGAACGCCTCTTCGTGCGCGACCTGCACACCGTGGAGCGGGTGGAGCTGTTGAGCGGGCCCGATGCCATCCTCACCGGCGTGGCCTCGCCCGGCGGCGTGATCCGCTACACCGGCAAGCGGCCGGAATTCGACGCCGCCCGCACCGTCGGCATCGAGGCCGGCGCACCGGACCATCGCCGTCTGACCCTGGACAGTACCGGCCCGCTGGGCGAGCGGGTCGCCTATCGGGCCGTCGCCGCCACCCAGGATGGCGAGACCGATCCCGGCGAACTACGGGATCGGCGCGACCACGCCCAGGTCGGCCTCACCTGGCTCTACAGCGACCACGGCGAGCTCTTCCTGGAGCACGAGTACCAGCGCAACCAGAAGCCCTACGACATGGGCACCATCATCACCGACGACGGGCCGCGCTACGACACCATTTACCATTCCCCGGACCAGTACAGCGACCGCCGCTACGAGCGCACCGCCCTGGAGCTGACCCACGAGCTGGGCTCGCGCTGGCAGGTCCGGGCCAGTGCCGCGCACGCGGAGGTCGAGCGCGACGAATTCCTGTTCGGTTTCTCGAGCGGAGGCGAACTCCCGGCCCCGGATCCGCTCGATGTCTATGCCGCCGCCATTGAGGACACGTACACCCAGGACGATGCGCGACTG
>CAZGJO010000085.1:0-8326 GCA_964525685.1 uncultured Ectothiorhodospiraceae bacterium
TCGCCGGGGTGCAGCTGCGCGGGCGCAACGCCGCCCAGCTGCAGGGGATCTACATGGCCGTTGGGGCCGTCGGCCAGGGGATGAAGTTGCTGGGGGCGATGGCCGTGGGGCTGACCCGTTTTCTGATCTGGGCGGTCGACGGCCTGCTGCGGTTGTTGATGGCGGTGCCCGGTGCGGTGGCCAGCACGCGCCGCGCCTTGCGCAACGGCTACATCCGCTGGCGCCGCCGCCGGCTGGCCTCGGTCCTCGAGGCGCTGCCGGAGGGACGAGACGGTGCAGAAGCTGCCCTCTGGGCGCTCCACCTCGGCTGGGGGCGCGGCATAACGGCGGCGGCCCTGGCCGAGGTGCTGGGTGAGAAGGCGCCGCCCGCCCTGGCGACGGTGGCACCGTGGCTCGATGGTGAACTGGCCGAGGCGCTGGAGGGTGAGCACGATCTCGATGCAGTGATGGCCCACCTGGCGGCGGTGCTGCGCCGTGAGCTGGGCGCCGAGGCGCTGCCGGAACTGCTGCTGTCCATGGACGAGGTGGGCCTGGTGCTGGGCCGTCGCACCCGGCGACAGGACCGGCTGCTGGAGGTCTTCGCCGACTTTGCCGGTCTGCGCATGGAGGCGCCGGAAGAGGAGGAGGAGGCCGAACAAGCGTCCCCCGCCGAGCAGAGCGTCGTATCCGGACAGGGCGCCATTTCCGAGCCGGGCGCTGTCTCTACCGTGACCCTGACCATCGATCCGAACGCCCCCGACATCAACAGCGCCGACGCCGAGACCCTGGCGACCCTGCCCGGTATCGGCGCCGCCCGCGCCCGCGACATCATCGCCCACCGTCCCTTCCACGATCTCGACGAACTCCAGGCCATCAGCGGTATCGGCCCGGCCACCGTGGCGCGGCTTCGGGAGGCCGGGGTGCGGTGTGGGTGATGAGGCCCTTCGGGGTCAAGATTGGCGGATGCTGTCTGGCCTTGCCGCGGGACGGGGTGGAGTGGGTGCCGAAGCCCTGGAACGGGTTCAGCTTGCAGGGTCTGCAATGGAGGCTCCGTCATGTTCATCGCCATGAATCGTTTCCGCATCAATCCCGAGCGCGCCGAGGAGTCGCGCGATGAAAACAGCAACCAAGTCCCCGGCCCCCCGCGAGGCGGGGGTCGACGAGGTCCGCGCCGGTGTGCTGCCGGAGGGCAAGGTCGAGGCGATCCGCGAACTGCAGGCCGAGTGGATCCGGGTGAGGATTACATCGGAAACAACGGGCCCGGCTTCGGGCTCAGACCTTGTCGCACCTGCTCAAGGGCCCGCCGGTTTTCGCTCGCCAGGGCGTCTAGAAAGCCCGGCTGTTCCAGTGTTCGGGCCGCCACAGATGGGGGAATGAATCGCCCCATCTCGGCCACGAAACCCCCATGGATCCAGTCGGAAAGGTGCTCCAGGGTGTACTCAAGGGCCGCCGGAAAATCTTCCACTCCGTAATCGGCCACCTTCTGTTTGACCTGTTCCACCGTAAGGGTGGCCCCCTGTTGCAAGAGCCAGGGGATATCCCAGAGATCTCGATAACGGACCCGTTCGGGGCTGGCCGAGACCAGAGCCTTGAGCTTGTCGTCCAGGATCTCGTCCATCGTTTCCACATTTACTCGGAGTTCCTCGTAACCGCTCGGAAGGCTTGTATAGTTGCGCCGGAGCGCCCGGACCTCCCGGCTGTAGGCCGGGATCGAGGCGAACTCGAGGTGAATGCGCTGCTTGGGGATGTCGGGGCGCTCGGGGGCCGTGACCACCCGGATCTTCCAGGTATCCACAGCCACCTTCTGGTCGTGGCGGCGTGGCTTCGGCTCGATGATCTCCACCTCGAGCCCCTGCTCATCCGCAATCCGCTTCCGGATGATCGAGGCGAGACCGGCAAAGTCGGCCGGATCGAAGTCCGGCCCCACCGCGAAGTCCAGATCCTCGCTGTACCGACGAGAGCCATAGCAAAGACGAAGCGCGGTCCCGCCCTGGAAGGTGAGTCTTCCAAACATCGGGGAAGTCCGTAGCGCAAAGAGGATTTCGTAATGGAGCAACTCCTTCTCGATGACCGAGCGAAAGGACGCTGGGGCTCCGGTCTCTTCAAGGGCCTGCTCGGCCCGGGTTCGAAAATTTGTCATGCTGCCCGCTCCTTGATGATCTCGGACAGTTCCTCGGGATCGACCAGGTGGGTGTTGCGACCGACCCGTTTGAGATCCCGCCAGGCGGCCTCGGGCGTCGCGATCGGAAGAGGCCGGGTCGTATTGGGGATCGTGTTGTTGAGCAGATCCTGGAGTGAGCGCTGGGTATGCGTGAACTCGATGGTTCCGAAACGGGTGCGAAAGGTCCCTTTGCGCCCCGTGGTCATGACCGTCAGATACCCCAACGGGATCTGCGCGATCGCCCCCCACTCCGACAGAGCCGATTCGAGGCTCACGTAGTTGTCCTCGCCGCGACGAAGCGAGCGGGCCAGGCGCTCGAGTGTGAAACCGTCCCGGGGGAGGCCGGTCGGAAAGACGTAGAGCCCGCGGGCCACGCGCTCGAGCCACCCGGCCTTCACCAGTCGCGTGATCCCGGCCTCCCGGCCGCGTGGCGAGTCGTCGGGGAACAGGACAGCCAGGTCATGGACATCGAAAACGGCCTGCCCCTGCTCGGCCTGGCGCATCAGGGTGTGCAGGGCCTGGGACTGTTTCATGATTTCGGACCTCGCCTGGCTGAAACTGGACAGTTATCGCATAGTGTAGCGCGGTTTTTGTCTGGTAGTCACTCCGCCCTGTCGAGGGATGAAGTGGTCCAAAAGCTTGGCCGCGTTCCGGTTTGCGGATAGCATGCAAAGCATTGTGGCGGGCCGGGAGTACGTATGGTGGCTGTGCAGGCCGAACATGGGGCGAAGGGTCTTCTGGCCGGGGTTGTGGGTGCGCTCCTGCTGGGGAGCGTCATTGCGCCCGGCACGGTCGCGGCGGAGGAGATCGGCACGGCTCAGCACGCGGTGGAGGCGGTCCGGGCCCTCATCGACGACGGAACCATCGAGGACGGGGCCGTGCTGCGGGTGCGCGTCAAGCACGGTAACCGCGCCTCCTTCCTGGGCGCGGAAGGCGAACTGCGTGACGCCTGGGAAGAGGCCACGGGGACGACCCTGGACATCAGTCTCATGCCCCAGGGGCCTTCCCTGGGTACCCTGCAGGACCTCTCGGACGTGGACCTGGCCGTGGCTCGCAACCACGAGTATCCCGATCTGGTCCGGGAGGGCCTGATCCACGATCTCGCGCCGTTGCTTGACCGCTTCGACATGCACCTGCCCACCGACGGCGATGAAGGCTTCTTCCTGCTGGATGCCCAGTCGGCACACGGCGGGAGCCCGGTGGCGATACCCGCCGACGGCGACATCGCCCTGCTCTACCTGCGGCAGGATCTGCTGGAGGACGAGCGCGAGCAGCGCCGTTTCCGCGAGCGCCACGGTTACGAGCTGCGCCCCCCGCGGACGTGGTCGGAGTACGCGGACCAGCTGGCGTTCTTCCATCGACCCGACGAGGGCCTTTACGGCTCGGTGGAACAGCGCGACCCCGACGAGGCGTGGATGTACTGGTTGCCGCGCTTCGCCTCCCGTGCGGCCCCCGACAAGCACCTGTTCGACGACGATATGCGCCCCCGGATCGACTCCCGGGCGGGGATCGAGGCCACGCGCGACTACCTGCGGACCCTGAAGTACGCCCCCGACGGCATTGCCGAACAGGGGGCCGGCTACGACTTCACCCTCCCGTACTTCACCCGGGGCGATGCCTACTCCATGGTCATCACCGTGGCCGGGGCCAAACTGTTCAATCGCGAGGAGGCGCCCATCGCGGACCGCTACTCCGTCCACCCCCTTCCCGGCGTCGAGGTCGAAGGCGCCCTGGCGCGGCGCACGACATTGATCTACGGCAACAACCTGGTGGTGATGGCGGACAGCGCCCACCCCGAACTGGCGTTCCTCTACGCCATGTGGCTGACGGCGCCGGAGATATCCACGCAATCGGTGGCCGTGGCGGGCGGTTTCGCCGATCCCTATCGCTGGCACCATCTGGACGATCCCGCTGTTCGCTCGGTCTACGGGGACGGACCATTGGAGGCCCTGCGGGAGAGTATCCCCCTCACCGTGCCGGCCGGGACCGGTCTGCCCGGAGATCATGAGTATCTCGCGGCGCTGAATGAGGCGCTGGGTCGCGCCGGTCGAGGCGAGATCGATGCCCGCGAAGCCATGGAACAGACCGCCGAGCGCTGGGAGGCCATCACGGAGCGCCATGGGCGTGCGACCCAGCGCCAGCACTGGCAGCGGCAGCGTGCCCTCTACCCGGAGACGGAGCGACCGTGATGCGGCCCCGAGTGAGTCTGCGCACCAGACTGGTGGCTGCGTTCGCCGCCGGCGGGGTATTCATGCTGGTGGTTCTGGCGATGGCGGAGCGCACCCTGAATCAGATGCTCACGGATACGGAATATCTCGTGGAAGAGCAGATCGCCGAACTCGCCCGGGTCACGAATCTCCAGGCCGAGCTTCAGGCGATCCGGGAACAGGAAGTGGAGATGCGCCAGACCCGGGATCACTTTGCCCTGATCAGCCAGGTCGACATCCTCCAGGGCAAGGCCGCCGGTTTCGAGGAGGCCCTGGAGCGGCTTCAGGAGGCCGGGCCGGACGGCGACATTCAGCGACTCCGCACGGACTGGGAGCGCTATCACAGGGAGCTGGAACGGATCACGGAGGCTGCCGGAGACAGCGATTTTGAACGCTTGGCGACCCTGTCGACCTATGAGGCGACCCCCCGTTTCAACGACACCACTCGCACCTTCCGGCGGCTTGCGGATACGCACTACCAGACCGCTCAGAGCCTGTATCAGGATCTGGAGCGGGACAACCGGCAGCGCGCCATCGCCTTTGCCATCCTGGTCATCCTGGGAGCGGGCCTGCTGGCGGGGTGGTTGTGGGTGTTCGGGCAGCGGCTGGTTCAGCGCGTGAGTCGACTTCAGCAGGGGGCGGCGCGAGTGACCGCCGGCGAGCCGGGGGGAGCACTGCAGGTTCAGGGCAGCGATGAGCTGGCGCAATTGACGGTGGCGTTCAATCGCATGCAGGAGCGCGTGGCGGAGCGGGAACAGGCGCTCCAGCAGGCCAACGACCGCATGGAGCAGCAGGTGGAGCAACGGACCGAGGAGCTGCACCGGTCCAATGCGGACCTGGAGCAGTTCGCCTATGCCGTCTCCCACGACATGCGCCAGCCCCTGCGGATGGTCAACAGCTATCTGCAGCTGCTCGAGCGCAACCTGGCGGGGCAGCTGGACGAGAAGACGGGACGTTATCTGAACAATGCCCGTGAGGGTGCGGTTCGGATGGACGAGATGATCCGGAGCCTGCTGGAGTTCTCACGGGTCGGCCGTCAGGGTGATCCGCTGGCCACCCTGCCCACCCTGGAACTGGTGGACGAGGCCCTGGCCTTCCTGCAACCGACCCTGGACGAGCGGGGCGCCGAGGTGCGGGTGACCGGTGAGTGGCCGGAGGTGGCGGTGAGGCGCAACGAGATCGTCCGATTGTTCCAGAACCTGGTCAGTAACGCCGTGACCTATGTACCGGCCGAGCGGCAACCGGTGGTCGAGATCCGGTCCGGTTACTCGGACGGACAGTGGCGGGTCCGGGTGGTGGACAACGGGATCGGTATCCGGCCGGAAGACAAGGAGGGGCTGTTCAAGGTCTTTTCCCGGTTGCACACCGCCGACGAGTTCGAGGGCAACGGCATCGGGCTGGCCCTGTGTCGGCGGATCGTCGAGGAGCACAACGGCGTCATCGACGTGATGTCGGAGGGGGAGGGGCAGGGCAGCACGTTCTGGTTCACCATGGGCGTCACCGGCGCGGATGCAAGCGAACAGCGTTTGATGCACAATCCGGAGGGCACGCAACAACAACACAATGGAGGATGACATGCCGAAACGCTTCACCCCCGGACTGGCCCTGGCCGGTCTCTTCTCCCTTGGCCTCGCCGGCCCGGCCTCTGCGCTGGAAGTCGGCATCACGGCGGGTCTGGCCGAGGTGGAGGTCCCGCACGGTGACGAAACCGTCACCATCAAGCGCATTCAGGACACCGAGAACCGCCTGGACAATGACTTCGCCAAGACCTCCCGTCCCTGCCCGCCGTTCTGCGTGCAGCCGATCGAACTGGGCCGCGGGGTCGAGACCCTGGGCGAGCAGGAGTTCCTCGAGTACCTCGGCCAGCTCGACGAGCGCGACGACCTGCTGGTGATCGACTCGCGCGGTCCCGACGCCTATGCCGCCGGCACCATCCCCGGCGCCATCAACATCCCGTGGCAGGAGCTGGACATCGACGGCGATGCGGAAACCGCCGATGTGCGCGACATGATGGTGGACAAGTTCGGCGCGATGGACCAGTGGGACCTGCTGGACTTCTCCAATGCCAAGACCCTGGTGCTGTTCTGCAACGGCCCGTGGTGCGGTCAGTCGCCCACCAACATCCGCACGTTGACCAACCTCGGCTACCCGGGCCACAAGATCAAGTGGTACCGCGGCGGCATGCAGATGTGGCACAACCTCGGCCTGACGGTCGTGGAAGGGCAGTAAACCGTCCCGCTCGGCCGGGGGGAGGACCCACGTGTGCCTCCCCGGCCGGCCGGGCTCGTCACGAAGGGCTGTATCTGGGACCGCCGTCGCTCGAGGGCTTCGAGGTCATCCAGACCATCGGTGCGGATGGTTGCTACCAGAGGTAGAGGTCGTAGGCGATCCCGATGATGTCGGGTCCATCCTCCACCGTTGCCAGACTCAGCGATAGGGTGTGGTTGGAGGTGAGCCAGGCACGGGCATTTATCCCGTAGGTCATCCCCTCGTCATCATCCTCGTCGTCTCCAATTTCAACATCGACGGTATTGTCGCTGATGAATGGGTTCAACTCGAGCCTGCCCGGAGCGGCCCATATGCGGGCCCCCGCAGTGTAGCCAATCCCGATGTCGTCGCCATCATCCTCAAAAAAGGGTCCTATTTCTACGTCGCTCTGCTCGTATTGAACATCTGCTTGAAGGAAGAGGTCCGCCCGTTCGTGGATCTGTATGGGGTACCCGATTCCAAACGAAAGGCCCGTGATGTCGAACTCGGTCTGGTCATCCCGCTCTGAACCCTCGAAGAACTCGGCGTGGAGATACGAACGGTTGTCCATTTGGTACTGACCTCGCAGGCCATATGTCGTGATGCTGTCAACGCTGCCGAATCCCTCATCCAGCTCATCATCAAGTTCGACATGACTCATGGCGATCCCCACCGAAGTATAGGGAAACGCCGTCTCCCCCATGGCAACGGGGCTGGCGGCCATCGCCGGGAGGACGAGTGTGGGCAGTAAACGGCGCATAAGACCCTCCTTTTATCGGGTTTTCGTTGTCCACCTATAACAGTCAGGGTTTTTCGCTGTCAACCGGACGCGGAGGGACCTCCATCGCCGCCCGTTGCATCCCCGACCGCATGCAGGCACCCTGAATCCGGGTCGAGACCGGGGAGGAAGCCCATGGAGTTCATGGAGCCGTGGATGTGGTGGTTCATCGCCTTTCTGGCGTTGCTGATCATCGATCTGCTGGTCATCGGCGGCAGCGGCGGTTTCCTGCTCGCCCTGGCGGTGATGGCGGCCGGGGGCCTGGTGGCGACGCTGTTCGGCGCCTCGTTCACCGGCCAGCTGCTCACCGCCATCATCACCGGGTTGCTGGCGCTGCCGCTGCTGCTCTGGGCCTTCGCCCGCATGGCCAAGGGCCGCGCCGGCGACAGCCACGGCGACGACCCGCGCCTGGCCGAGCCGGTAGAGGTGGTGGAGAAGAACGGCACCCTCGGCGTCACCTTCCTCGGTGATTTCTTCCCGGCGCAGCACGCCGAACGCGCCGCGCTCAACCCCGGTGACGTGGTGGTCATCGAACGCTTCCAGGGCATTACCGCCGTGGTCCGGCCGGCCGGAGAGGCCGCGGGCTCATCGGCCGGTTCTTCCCTCTGATCCCGCAGGAGTTTCCCATGGAGATACAGCCGTCCCTCGTCATCGTCCTCATCCTGTTGGCCCTGGCGATCACCTTCGTCGCCAAGGGGCTGGTGATGGTCCACCAGCGCCGCACCATGATCATCGAGCGGCTGGGCAAGTATCACCGCACCCTGGAGCCGGGGCTGCGCTTCATCATCCCGTTCATCGACCAGCCGCGGCAGGTCTCCATCCTGCGCTTCCACCGGGGCGAGCCGATCATCACTCAGGAGCGGCTGGTGGACATGCGCGAGGTGGTGCTCGACTTCCCGAGCCAGAACGTCATCACCCAGGACAACGTCAACGTCCAGATCGACGGGGTGCTCT
>CAZGJO010000086.1:0-8245 GCA_964525685.1 uncultured Ectothiorhodospiraceae bacterium
GAGATGCACATGCGCTGGAATTGGCCGCCGTCCTTGCCCTCCTTCACGCGCTCGATGATCTCGTCGTAGGAGGCGGTGGGCCAGTCGACGCGGATGAAGTTGCGGTCGGCGTAGTCGCGCGCCTCCTCGCGGTGGCGCGCCAGGCCGCAGTAGGCGCAGTTGGCCCGGCAGCCCTCGGCGTAGGTCACCAGCAGGTTGAGGCAGTGGGTGCACGGCGTGCGGTGCATGGTGCCGGGCACCAGGCCCAGGGTGATCGCCGCCGCCGTGGACATCTGCACGTACTCGGGCGAGCGCATGTCAGGTGTCTTGACGTTGTAGTCGGGCCGGTAGAAGTTCACCGGCTGGATTTCGTCGGCTCGAACGCTCATCGAAATGCTCCCCTCGTTTGTCCCACGGTTGTCGGTCACGCCCGCCGCAAGCGGCTCAGGCGGCAAAATATTCGTCGAAGGCGATCCAGCCCCGGCGCATGGCGGCATCGTCGTGCGCCGCCGGGGTTCGCCACAGCCGGTCCAGCTCCCGCCGGCGCGTCACGCCGCGCTGAACACTGGCCTCGAACTGGTCGCGCACGTCCTCCTCGAAATCGTCCAGCGCCTCGCCATCCCCCTGGAGCCAGGCCATGGCGGCCTCGCCGGCCCGTTCGCCGGAGACCACGGCGGCGCTGATCCCCGCCCCGGTGATGGGGTGGGTCAGGCCGGCGGCGTCGCCCACCAGCAGCAGCGGGCCGTCCAGGTAGAGCCGCTCGCGCAGCCCGTCCACGGGGATTGCTCCGCCGGTCCGGCCGAGGATCGCCTCGCCCACCAGGCCCTGCGCCACCAGCTGCGCATGCAGGGCATCCAGCGGCGCCTTGAGATCGCCGTCCACCTGCTTGTCGATGCCGAGACCGAGGTTGGCCACGTCCCCGCGCGGGAAGAGCCAGGCGTAGCCGCCGGGGAAGTCGTCTGACAACCAGATGTCGGTGTCGGTGTACGGTTTCAGCAGGGGCACGGTGTACTGGCGCGTCTGCACGGTGCGCAGCGCCGGCAGGCCGGCCAGCTTCGCGCTCGGCGAATGGGGCCCGTCGGCGGCCACCAGGGCGCCGAAGCGCACCTCGGTCGATGCCCCGTCGGCGTCCCGCAGGGTCGCCGTGTGCGACGCCCGGTCCAGCGCCACCAGCCGGGTGCCGGTCTCCAGCCGGGCACCGGCGGCGGCGGCGCGCTCGGCGATGGCGCGGTCGAAGGCGGCGCGGTCGATCATCAGGCCGGGGAAGGCGGAGTGCGCCACGGTCCCCGAGGGCAGCACGGTCTTCATGCCGTCGATGGTCTGGCGCAGCACCCCTTCGTCCCGGGTGTAGCTGCCCATGGGGCGCGGCACGAACTCGGCGCACTGCACCGGCTCGCCGATGGCGCGATTGCGATCGACCCCGAGTACCTGCCCGCCGGCGCGCGCGGCCGTCATCGCCGCCGAGGCCCCGCCCGGGCCCAGGCCGATGACCAGGACATCCACGTCCCGTTCCGCCGCGCTCGCCATGGTCAGGCCCCCTGCCCCCCACTCTCCGCGGCATCGGCGCTGTCGAGCTGCGCCAGGGCCGTCTCGATGGCGGTGATGAAGTCCTCGCGGGTGAGCTGCAGCATCTCCACCGGGTAGTCGTCGAAGAAGGCGTTGACGGTCTCGCGCAGCTTCGCCAGCGGCGTCTCCTTCAGCGCCCCCTCCAGGTCGAGGACCATGCGCTTGGGATTGACGAAGAAGTCGCCGGTGAGCATGACCTGCTTGATCATGCCGCGGTTGCGGTCGACCCAGACGTGGGCGCGCATGGTGCCGCCGTCACTGCGGGTGATCGACTCCACCGTCGGTGCCGCGTCGGCGCCGTGGTCGATCTGGTAGACCCACTCGTCGGAATCGATCTCGTCCAGCGCCTCGCGGTAGAGCTGCTCCTCGCGATGGGTGAGGTTGTTCACCTCCTCCATGTCGACGTCGAAGGCCTCGGCCATGGCCTCGCCGATGTGCTTCTTCACCTCCGCCATGCTCGGCGCCTCGCCCAGCAGGCCCTTGAGGTTGGCCACGCGGTCCTGGGCCGATTCGATGGCCTTGTCGCTGAGCTTCTCCGCCGGGATCTGCAGCACCCGCATCATGCGGCCGACGTCGAAGTCGACCAGCAGGGTGCCCTGGTAGATGATGGAGTCGCCGTCGAAGGCGCCGCCGGTGCCGGAGATCTTGCGGCCGTCGACCTCGATGTCGTTGCGCGGGCGGAAGTAAGCCTCGACCCCGAGGCGGCGCATGCCCTCGGCGGCGGCGTTGCAGATCTTCTCGGCGATGGCGCCCATGTCGGCGGTGCCCAGGCGCTGCTTGTTCAGGAAGAGCTCCCAGCCGATCTGGGTCTCGTCGAAGTAGATGGCGCCGCCGCCGGTGATCCGGCGCTGGATGTCGATGCCGTTCTCGCGGCAGTAATCGGCGCGCAGCTCCTGGCTGACGCTCTGGTGGAACCCGACCAGGGCGCTGGGCTTGAACTGCAGGAAGCGCAGGGTGTGCGGCGCCTCGCCCTCCTGGTGCGCCTCGAGGATGGCGCGGTCCAGGGCCATGTTCTCGGCAGCACGGCGCACGCCGGTGTCGATGATCCGCCAGGTCTCCCGTTCACTGCTCATGGCTGCTCTCCTCCGTTCAGACGGCCGCGTCGGCCACCACGCGGATCCCGCCGAGGGACCCGCTCTGCTTCGCCGCCGCGCGGCTCCGGCGCTCGTGCTCGATGACCTTGTCGATGTCCACCGAGACGCTGGCCTCGTTGCCGCCCACGGCCATGACCTCGTCGCCCACGGCGATGGAGCAGCACGCCGGCGTCACCTTGACCTGGCGCTCCAGCCGGGCGGCCAGTTCCACCATGCCGTCGGACGGGTGGGCGATGCCGTTGAGGCCGGCGAGCACGGCATAGGTGTCGATCTGCATCTTGGTCATGCCCGGCGGGCGCGCGCACCCCAGCAGCAGCGGGGTCTCGCCCAGCGCCTCGCGGGCATCCATGAAGAAGCCACCGATAGCGTCCGCGTCCGGGGTGACGAACGGCCGGCTCTCCGGGGCGTAGAACGGCATCACCACCACCAGCACCACGGCGTCGGGGAGGTGGCGCTGGAGCATCTCCAGGGCGTTCCACTCACCGAGCAGGTGGCCGTAGTGCAGGCCGATGACGATGTGCGGCACCACCTTCATGTTGGTCTTGACCAGCGACTCCAGGGTCTGCTCGAAGTCGTCGACGCTGCGCCGCAGGTGGTAGACCTGCGTGATGGTGTCCTGGGCGCCGATGACGTCCATCATCGCCGCGTCGATGCCGGCCTGCTCCATGGAGAGGGCGACATCGTCGTCCACCAGGGCGGTGTGCATGGCGATCTTGAACTCGGGATAGGTGTCCTTGATCCGCCGGATGGTGTCGTAGTACGGACCGTACTGCACCTCGTTGCGGTGGTCGGAACCGCCGGTGAGCAGCATGCCCTGGGCGCCGTCCTCCTCGACCAGGCGGCTCACGGTGTCCCACAGCGCATCGGGCGTGCGCGCCGGGATCATCGGTTCGAGGATCTTCGCCTTGCAGTGATCGCACTGGAGCTTGCAGTCGCCGCCGGTGACGGAGACGGCCGGCCAGGCGCTCTTCCCGCAATCGCTGATCTCCGAGGTCTGATAGGCCTTGAAGGTGGGCGTGTAGAAGTTCATGCCGAGATTGTCGCGGTTCGGCAGTCCGGCCCAGCGCCGGCTCATCTCCTCGACGAGCGCGCTCTCTACCGGCACATCCTCCAGCGCCTCGACACGCCGGATGGTCTCGATCCAATCGCTCATGGCACCCCCTAGGCATGCGCGTGCGCGGCACCACCGGGGTAACCGCGCACGTGGAATTCGGTCCGCCGCCCCGTTCGGGCGGCGGTGGAACGGCCCCGGTACGAGACCGGACGCCGTTCAGTCAACGATCTTCAGCAGCCGCCGAAGCCGTCGGCCTCCATCTTCGCCTCGAAGGCGGAGAGGGCATCGGCACCGGTGGTCAGGCCGGCGGAGTCGCCGTCCCAGTTGTCCGGCGCAATCTTCACCAGCCAGCCGTCGCCGTAGGGGTCCTGGTTGATCAGGCCCGGGTTGGCGGAGACGGCATCGTTGGTGGCCACGACCTCGCCACCGACCGGGGTCTTCACCGGACCGACCCACTTGCCGGACTCGACGGTGGTGCAGGACTTGTCGGCCTTCACCGAC
This sequence comes from uncultured Ectothiorhodospiraceae bacterium, assembly GCA_964525685.1. GTDB lineage: Bacteria > Pseudomonadota > Gammaproteobacteria > Thiohalospirales > Thiohalospiraceae > Thiohalospira. The sequence goes on from CAZGJO010000086.1 coordinate 4,195, forward strand.
TTGCCGACCTTCTTCGGGGTGTAGGAGACGATCTCACCGGCCAGCGAGCAGGCGTAGGACGTCATGCCCACGGTCACGTTGCCATCGTCTTCACGGCGGACCCAGACGTTGTTCTCGACGTTGTACTGCAGGTCCTCGGGAATATCACATCCGCGCACGGCGCCCATATTCTTGCCTCCTTATTGGATAAAGTTTCAAAACATCTTCTGTCCGGTCGCCACCCCGGCCCTCCGGGCTAGAAGGTGATGACCTTGTCACTGGAGAGTACCAGATCGGCGAGCACGCCGCCGCCCGATACCTCATCCACTTCCGCAATGATATCCGTCTCCGGGTCGATTGCGTAACCCGGCAGGGCCGGGCTGCACAAATGGAGCTCAACGCCCGCCGACTTCGCGTCGCGCATGAACTCGATGACGTACTTGCCACCCTCCATCGCCTGGAGCTGCTCCGGTACGCCCTTCTCGCAGAGCCGGACCCCCTCCATGGTGAAGAAGATCCGCACCTCGGCGTCCATGGACGCGAGGATGGAACCGAGATAGAACGGTGTCGCACACCGACTCGGCGTGCTCGGTCCACTGGTCATGATGATGACGACGGAGCTCTCGCCGTGGTCCAGGTAGTGGTCGCTGTTCTCGGCCATGGCCCCGGTCCTCAGCGGACGTTCCGCTCACAGTGGATGTCGTCTTCCCTGGCGCGCTTACAGTAGCCCTCCCGGGCCTCGTCGCCGACCTTCAGCCCCTCGAGGGCGCTGTCGGCTCCGTTGACCGGCTTCACCCGGACGATCCAGGTGTCGTACGGTTCGATGTTCAGCAGCGCGGGATCCTCCAGGGCCTCTTCATTGCCCTCGATGATCTCGCAGTCGAACACGTTGGGGATCGGGCCGGCCCACTTCCCCGACTCGATGGTCGCCACCGGCTTGCCGGCGGGACGCTGGGTCCCGGGGCGACGCACCCGCAGGGAGAGGATCTTCCCGGCGATGGTCTGCGACAGGTCGGTCATGCCGACGGTGAGCGTCCCGTCCTCTTCACGGCGAACCCAGATCTGGTACTCGTCGTCGTAATAGAGCTCCGGGCGGAACTCACAACCGTTGCATTCCATCCTTCCCCCTTTCGAATTCGGGGCCGCGCGGGCGCGCCATGACGGAACGCCCCCGCGACCAACGGTCTACCTGCGGAGGAAAGCCGCCTCAGGCGACGCCCTTCTCCTTCAGCAGCCCCATGGAGTCGCTGACGTTCTCGTGCAGGCCGAGCTTGCGCGGCGACAGGCCGAGGGCCAGGCCCAGGAGCTGGGTGAAGTAGACCACCTTGACGTTGGTCTCGATGCCGAATTCCTTCTCCGCCCGGATCTGGTGCATCTCCAGACCGCTGTGGCAGGTCGGGCATTCGGTGGCGATGATCTCGGCACCGGAATCCTCGGCCGCCTGCAGCAGGTTCAGCACCAGCTGGGTAGAGGTGTCGGCGTCGGACAGGGTGTGGGCACCGCCGCAGCAGGCCGTCTTCAGCGGGAAATCGACGTTCACGGCGCCGGCGGCACCGAGCAGGTCGTCCATGAAGTGCGGCTGGTAGCTGGACTCGGAGCCCTCGCCCTGGTCCTTCTCGGGGAAGATCTGACGCGGCCGGGTGTACATGCAGCCGTAGTAGTTGGCGATCTTCACACCGTTGAGGCTCTTGCTGATGCGCTCCTTGATGCCCTCGGGGCCGAGCTCTTCCATCAGCCACTCCAGCAGGTGGACGGTGCGCACGTCACCCTTGAAGACCGGGTCCTCGGACTTCTTCGCCAGGTCCTGAACGGTGTTCAGGGTATCGGCGTCGGTGGCGGTCTCGTACTCGGCCTTCTTGAGGTTGTGGTAGCAGCCGTTGCACGGCGCCATCACGGTGTCGTAGCCCTGCTCTTCGGCGGCGATGGCCAGCACGCGGGACGACAGGTAGGTCTGCAGCATGGGGTGGACGTTCTTCACCTCCATGGCGCCACAGCAGTTCCAGTCGTTGACGTCGTCCATCTCCAGGCCGAGCTTCTTGACGATGGCCCGGGTGGAGCGGTCGTACGGTCCACCGGTCCCCTCAAGGGCACAACCGGGGTAATAAGCAACCTTAGCCATGGGCGGCCTCCTTCTGTTCCTGCACGTACTGCTGGAGCACCTTGCCGGTACGGCCCCAGGACTTCGTCTTCGGCTTGAAGACCATGTTCAGACCCATGCCGATCCCCATCTTCACGGGCAGATGCTTCATCATGCGCTTGCTCATCTCGATCACCCAGGACTGGAAGAGCGACTGACCGGTCTTCTTGAAGAAGTCCGACATCACCTCGGTGTCCTCGATGCGGCCGCGCTTCTCGATCTGCTCCCAGAAGACGTGGTCGAAGGTGGTCGAGGGGGCCTCGTCGGTGATCCCTTCGTGCTCCATCCAGTGGGAGAGCGCCTTCATCACGCCCTCGGGACGGACATCCTTCGGGCAGATGTTGGTGCACTTGTTGCACGACACGCACTGCCAGATGATGTCCTTGTCCTTGGTGATCTCCTCGGTGAGGCCAAGGCGCGACAGGTAGATCCAGTAGCGCGGATTGAAGTCCGTGTTCTGGGCATACATGGTGCACGAATTGGTGCACGAGCCGCACTGCCAGCAGCGGTGAACGTTCTCCGCCCCGGCATACTGCTGCAGCTTCTCTTCGAAGTTGTCGTCGTAGTCGGTCAGCGTCCTCGGGGTGATCATGGTGTTCCAGTGACCCGAGACATCGACGCCGTCGACCACCAGTGAATCATGGGTCAACAGCCGGTCGGCATCGATCAGTGACTTCTCGTGAATCGCCATCTTGCTTACTCCACGCCAGTTACGTGCATCTAGTGCACGGTCTCAGTTCCGTTACGGTTCTGCCCGTGACGGCCCGCGTCGATCCCCAGCAGTTTGCGCACCGGCTCGGTGGGATCGTCTTCCCCGCCGAACTCGTTCTTCATCAGGCCCATGGAACTCGACATGGCCCGCATGTAGTCGGCATAGGCCCACGCAAACAGCAGGTCGACCAGATAGGGCAGGTCACGGTAGAAACCCTGCTCCGCCAGCGTCTCGACCATCCAGGCTCGGACGCCCTCATAGGTCTCCGGGCTCTCCCCCAGCGGGATCTCGGCCATGGTGTCGTTGCCGGCGATGAACTCGCGGGCCGCACCACTGACCGTGTTCACATCCCACACCCACCGGGTCATCAGTGGGTAACGCTCGGGGTCCCTGAAGTGCAGGAGTTCCGCGGCGAAGTCCGTCGCCGCCCGCCGGGCCTTGTTGTCCCCCTCGGTGGGGAAGGTGTCGCGAAAGGCCGTCATCCGCTCCGCCAACGGGGACGCCCCGTACAGCAGTTCGCGCATGGCGCCGGCCAGTTCCGCAACCTCCATCCCCTCCGCCGCCGCCTTCAGGCGACGGCGGGCGGGGAACACGGTGTCCAGCAGGACCTGCACCGCTTCGCGGTCCAGGGCATCGAGGCTCTCCTTCGTCAACCCTTCGGCGAACAGTTGATGCTTCGCCTCCATGGCCGCGATATAGGCCTCGAGCCCCCCGTGGTCCGCGACGGCATCCAGCAGCTGTTCCATCTTGCTGGCCAGGATGCCCGGATCGAAGGAGACCTCCAGGGAGGCGGGCGTTACCGCCTCGTCTCCCCCGGTTGCCCCCTTAGCCTGCTTTCGAAGCCAGAGCATTCAGATCCGCAACCGCACGCAGAGCGGCCGACCGACCCTGGGAGATGGAGTCGTCGATGGTCTCCGGACCCAGGGCGGCGCCCGCCACGTAGACACCCGGGCGGGTGGAACCGCTGGTGTTGGTGTAGTGCTCGGACTTGTCGATGAAGCCGTGCTTCTCGAGGCCGACGCCGAAGGTCTCGGCCAGCTCGTTGTTGTCCTCGTTCGGGTCCATGCCGACGGCGTGGACGACCATGTCGAACGGGATGACGATCGGACGCTTGACCAGGGTGTCCTCGCCCTTGACCAGCAGACGGCCGTCGTTGGAGCGGGTCACCTCGGCGATACGCGCCTTGACGAACTTGGTCTTGAACTCTTCCTGGGACTTCCAGT
>CAZGJO010000087.1:0-8167 GCA_964525685.1 uncultured Ectothiorhodospiraceae bacterium
TGCCGACCCGGTCCAGGGAGGTCACGCCACCGGACTGGTCCAGCAGGCGCATGACGATGCCCTCGCCGTGGGCGAGGGGCAGGGTGGAGAGGCGCACGTCGATGCTGCGCTTCTGCACCCGGAGCTGGAAGCGGCCGTCCTGGGGCAGGCGGCGCTCGGTGATGTCGAGGTTCGACATCAGTTTCAGCAGCGAGACCATCGCGGCGTGGATGTTGCGCTGCTTGATGATCTGTTCCTGGAGTACGCCGTCCTTGCGGGTGCGGATGCGCAGGCCGTGCTCGTCGGGCTCGATGTGGATGTCCGAGGCGCCGAGCTTGATGGCGTCGTCGAAGATGGACTGGAGCATCCGCACCACCGGGCCGCTGGCGGTCTCCTCGTCCACCGCCAGGGTGGAGAGGTCGATGTCGTTTTCCGAACCCAGCTCCTCGCCCAGCTCCTCGGCGAGATGGGTGATCTCTTCGGTACGCCGGTAGACCATGCCCATGAGGCCGAGCAGCGACGGCTCGGAGGCGACCACCACCTCCACCGGCTTGTCCAGCAGACGGTTGATCTCGTCGAAGGCGACCAGATCGGTGGGGTCGGCCATGGCGACCAGGTAGTTGTCCTCGCGGACCTCCAGCACCATGGCGCGCAGGCGGCGGGCCTGCGATTCGGGGAGGTGGCCGGCGGTCTCCTGATCCACCCAGTAGTCGTTGGGGTCCACCTTGGGGATGCCGACCTTGCGCGCCAGCATCTCGGTCATCGTGTCCTCGGTAATGGCCCCCATCTCGATGAGCTGGCGCCCGAGCTTCTTGCCGGTCTCCTTCTGTTGCGAAAGGGCGGCCATGAGCTGTTCTTCGTCGATGTACCCCTCTTCCACCAGCAGGTCACCGAAGCGGATCTTCTGCTTGGTGAGCAGGGAGTACATCTGGGCCTCGGTGACCATGCCCATGTCGAGCAGCTGCTGACCGAGGCGCTTGCCGGTGTTCTTCTGCTCCGCCAGCGCCTGGATGAGCTGCTCATCGGTGATGAAGCCTTCCTGGACCAGCAGGTCGCCGAGTCGAACCTTCTCTGCCATTCCGCCCCCCTAGTCGCGTTCCAGCGTTGTCACACGGCCCTCGGCCCAGCGCCGCAGCTCGGGGTCGATGCCGTCGACCTCCAGCAGACGGCGCCAGGCGGTCAGGGCCGCCGCGCCGTCCCCGGCCCGTTCGGCGCTCAGACCGAGGCCGCTCCACCACTGTGCATTGTCCGGTTCATCGTCGGCCAGCCGCGCATAGAGCGCCCGGGCCTCGGTATAACGCCCCCCGTGACGATAGAGATGCGCCAGCTGCTGTTCAACTTCGCCGACGCGCTCGTCACTGACGGCCGCTTCGAGGACCCGCTGGGCCGCGGCCTCATCACCGTCCTCGACGGCCAGGGTGGCGTAATGCGTGGCCAGCACGCGGTTGTCGGGCTCGCGCTCCAGGCCGCGCCCGAGCACCTCGCGCGCCCGCCCGGTGCGGCCGCTGCTGGCCAGGATGCGGGCATAGCCAATGCGGGCCTCATCCATGTGGACATCGAGGATGAGGGCGCGGCGGTACTCGTCCATGGCCTCGCGGGAGCGTCCCGCCTCGACCAGCAGGTCTGCCCTCACCAGCGCCTCCTCGGCCGGTGGCGGTGCGCCATGGGGGAACCGGTCTTCGCGGGCCGTGTCGGGCGCGGGCGGGGTCGTCTCCGACACCCGCTCTTCCGTCGCCTCCGGTGTCGCCTCCTCATCATCCGCCACGGCCTCGACCCGCACGGTCTCCAGCTGCATCTGCTCCTCCGCGGTAGACTCCTGTTCGTCGGGCATCGCCTCGGCCTCATCAGGGGGTGCCCCGGTTTCCTCCGGCGCCGTTTCCGGCTCGTCGGGGATATCTCCCGTCGAGCGCGACGGCACGCCGTCGGTGGAGGCCGCGGGGTTGCGGTACGGGACCGGCACCGCCTCCTCGGTCCCCGGCTCGAAGCGCATGGTCAGAGGCGGTGTCGAGGTGCTCACCCGCACCACCTCCGGCTCCGGATTCACCACCGCCTCCCAGAGCCACCATCCGCCGATCGCTCCACCGACCACCAATGCCCCGGAGGCCGCGCCGCCCAGAAAGGCGGCCCGGACGCTGCGCTGCGGTTCGAGCCGGAGGGTGGCCAAGGACTACTCCCGATGGTCGACGTGCGAACCCTGGACGCTGCGCGCCCGCCGGTCCACGTGGGGTGCCCAGCGATCGTCCTCCACCAGGCGTGGCCGCAGCAGGATGACCAGCTCGTACTTGCGCGTCTCCGTCTCGCGGTGGGTGAACAGTGCGCCGAGCAGCGGGATGCGGCCGAGGAGCGGCACCCGCGAGGTCTCCTCCGACTCGCGCTCCTCGATGAGGCCGCCGATGGAGATCAGCTCGTTGTCCCGCGCCCGGACGATGGAGTCCGACTGGCGGACATCGCTCTGGGCCATGTTGAACTGGATCGGTTCGTCGTCCCCGAGGTCGACGGTACGCTGCACCTCGCGCACGGTGGTCACCGACGGCTGAACGTGCATGGTGATCCAGCCGTCCTCACTGATGTGCGGGGTCACGTCGAGGGCGATGCCGGAGAAGAAGGGCTCGAACTCCGGGGTGATCTCGGTGAAGCGGTTGCCGTCCACCGTGCTGCGGTCGACGTCGATCCCGGTCTGGAAGAACTCGTCGGTACCCGCCTTGATGAGCGCCTTGCGGTTGTTGAGGGTGGAGACCTCGGGGCTGGAGAGCACCTGGACCTCGCCCTGGGTGCGCAGGACGTTGAGCAGGGCGTCGAACCCGCGCACGTCATCGCCGCGCAGGATGTTCAGATCGAAGGTGTCCTCCCTATTGACCCCCGCAGCGCCGGAGCTGAACGACCCCTCGGCCGCCCGGCCGTCGATGGTCCCCCAGGCATTCCAGTCGATGCCCGCGGCGAACTCGTCGAAGAGCTCCACCTCCAGGATGCGTGCTTCAAGGATCACCTGGCGGTTCAGGTTCCCCTGGAGCTCGTCGAGGAAGCGCCCCACCTGGCGCAGGTTGCCCGGCAGCGCCTTCACTACGATGGAGCCGGCATCGGGGCTGACCATCACCGAGGCGTCCTCCTCGTCGGCCACCATCTTCTCGATGGCCTCTTCCACGTCGTTCCACAGCTCCGAGCGGCTGGAGGTGTTCACCTGGCTGCCGAGGATATCGTCGCCGTCCTCGACATCCACCAGCTCGCCGGCGGAGATCCGCGTCCCCGAGGAGCCACTGCGGACGACGTTGAGGTAGTCGAGGCGGAAGATCCAGGTGTCCTGACGGGCCGGGAGGATCTGGTAGGCGGCCTCCGTGCGCCGGTACTCGTAGCCGTAGACGTCACGGGCCATCTCCATGACCTCCGGCACCGAGACGTCGGTGAGGTTCATGGAGACCTCCCCCTCGACGTCGGGATGGACGATGACGTTGTACGGCGTGTCCTCGACCACGGTCTGGAAGAAGGTCCCCGCCGCCATGTCGCTGACGTTGATGTCGAAGCGCTGCTCCTCCTCGCGCATGTCGGTCCCGGGAAACGCGTCGTCGAGGCCCGGGGGTTCCTCGGCGAAGGTCTCTCGATCCTCGGCCTCGATCCCCATGCGGTCGCGCAGCTGCTCGACGCGCTCCGAATCGTCCGGGGTGGAGGCACAGCCCGCCATCAGCCCCGCCAGGACCAGCATCCCACTGAACCGGTAAACCGTCTTCATTGTTCCTTCGCCCCTGCCTCTGTCGGGTTGTCTCACCGTTCCTGAACCTCGTAGTCGCGACGGCTCACGGAGAGGATGTAGCGCCTGTTCCCTCGCGTCAGGGTGACCCGGGTGGCGCTGATGTCCTCCACCTCGAAGTCGGCGACGCGGTCGCCGGCCCGATACCAGTTTCCCTGGATGTAGGCGCGCCGCTCGCCGTCCCGGGTGTGGATCATGTCGGCCAGCGGCGGCGGTGACGGCCGGTCCGGGGCGGCGACCCCGGTGCCGGGCCGCGGGACCGGCTGGGTCGGGTCGCGCCCGAAGTCCTCGATGGCCGTGCCCCCCCCGGCGAACAGCAGGAGGACGACGGCAAGCCAGCCGCCACCGTGGCGGAAACGTTTGACGGACCGTTCACACACCGAGCCACGCCTCCTGCCCGCCGAAGGTCTGCAGCTCCAGGGTCACCCGCGCCTGCGGGTAGTTCTCCACCCGGTAGTCCAATGCACTCCAGGTGAACTGCCACGGGAGATCCTCCACGCTGCGCAGGTAGCGGGCCATGTCACGGTAGCGCGCCTCGACCTCGACCCGCACCGTGTGGCGATAAACCGTGGCCACGTCGTCCTCGGTGGCCTCCACCACCGCCTCCGGCGGAAGCCGTTCCAGACGGGTGAGCGTCACCCCGTCGTGGGCGTCGAGCATCCCCTCGAGGACCACCCGCATGCGTGCCGGTTCGATGAAATCGGGGAGGCGGCCGGCCAGCCGCGTCTGGCGCCCCTCCAGCTCTTCCTCCAGCGCCTCGATGGCCTGTCGCTTCTCGGCGTTGAGGTCCCGCTGCAGGTCGTCGGTGAGCTCGGCGCGGCGCGCTTCGAGCACGTCGATCCCGGCCTCCGCCTCGGCCATCTCCGTGTCGACCTGCGCCAGCCGCGCCTGCAGTGGCTCGAAGACCAGATAGAACCACCCGGCCAGCAGCAGCAGCACCGCCACCACCATCAGCAGCCCGCGCTCGCGCGGGGCGCGGTCGTCGATGGCCCGGGCCAGCGGTGTCAGGAAGGTGCGCCGCTTTCTCATTGCTCCGCCTCCAGCGGGGTGGTGGAGAGCCGGAAGCGGACCTGCTGGTGGCCCTCGTCCCGCATGATCTCGAAGCCCTCGAAGCGCGTGCCTTCGAACACCGGTTCCTCCGACAGCGCGCCGATGAACCGCGGCACCAGCCGCGGCTCCCAAGCGCGGCCTTCGAACAGCAGCCGGGCGCCCGGCTCGTAGCGCAGGCGCGTCAACCACATCCCGTCGACGCCGTGGCGCGACAGCGCCACCATGAAGGGTGAAAAGCCTTCCAGCTGCTCCGGAGAGAGGCCCACCAGCTCCTCTTCCAGTCGCTGCTGCCCTTTCAGGGTCGCCTCCAGCTGGTCGTGCTGGGCGACGAGCTCCGGATCCACCTCCTCGGCGGCCAGCTCCTCGGCCAGCTCGTCCACTTCGGCCTCCAGTGCGGCGCGCTCCTGTTCGCGCTCGGCCACCTGCTGCTCACGGTCGCTGGCCAACCAGTAGTGCCCGCCGGAGGCCAGGGCCACCACCAGGGCCGTGGCGCCGACCACCACCCCGAAGCCATCGGCGGAGAGCCACTCGAAGCGATAGACCGGCGGTTGATAGAAGCTCGCCCCCGGTGGGTCGCTGACCGGCAGGGCGGCCCCCACCGCCAGCGCCACCATGCTCTGCTCGGCCAGGGTCAGTTCGCCCTCGCCGGTGTAGGGCACGACATCATTGAGGTCATAGACCTGCAGCGGCGCGACGATGCTCTGGCGCAGGCGCTCGCCCAGCTCGACGGTGTCCATGGTGGTCGGCAGCAGGTAGACGCGGGCGGCCGCGTCATTGGCGATCTGGCTTTCGTAGAAGTCCAGCGAACGCTGCAGCTCCAGCGCCAGCCCCTCGGAGCCCAGCGCCCCCTGACTCTGGATCTGGTCCACGCCGTAGTTGTGGGCGCGCGGCAGATAGAGGCTGTCGCCGCGCCCCAGGGTGACCACGCCGCCCTGCTGCTCCACCTTCAGCATGGCGAGTCCCTGGTCCGCATCGGGCTGGACAGCGGCGAGGTGGGTCATGGCCGTTTCGCGGGTATGGACCGCCTGCGGCGCGAGGCCCGCCTCTTCCAGCAGCGCCACCACTTCGTCCACCACCGGCTGTTCGACGACGGCCACGAAGACCATGCCGCCGCTGGAGCTCTCGCGCTCACGCACGAGCCGCCGCGCGCTGACCGCCGCGTTGTCCACCGCCACATCGGCCACGTCGCGCACCTTGAAGCGCGCGACGCCGGCCAGGTCGGCATCGGGGATATCGTTGATCTCGAGCTGCTGGGTCTGGTAGCGGTTGCCGCCGAGCACGGCGTAGGCGGGTGCCCCTTCGCACTCGTGATCGGCCACGAAGCGCTCGACGAACCGGTGGCGCTCGGCGGGGTCGGACGACTCCAGCCAGCGGTAGGCGCGGACAGCGGAGCCATCGGCCTCGATCAAGGCGATGCCGATATGGCCCTGTGAGGAGAACAGGCCGACGCGAACCCGGATTTGTTCTTTTTTCGGGAGCCAGTCCCGGACCTTTTCCAGCAACTCGACCATCTCCATGGAGAAGTTCAGGAGACCAGCTTCCCTGGTCTCGGCGAAGACACATCGCTGACGAGGCACAATCCCCGCACGCCGGCCCAGTGTATTCGGCCCCGACCGCCCGGTTCAACGCATTTTCGGTTTTTATTACAGTGCAGCCAACAACCTTTCACACTTGTCACGGCGAGGCGAGAAACGGATGGCGGTCGCGTCCACCCACCATCTGTTTTACGCTTCCCGGCGGCTCGCAACCCCGAACCCAGCGACAAAGGAGAACCGATACCCATGGCCCAGGAACAGCGAACCGCCCTGATCACTGGTAACTCCAGCGGACTCGGCCTCGGCTTCACCCGCGCCCTGAAGGCGGAGGGCTGGGCCGTTTACGGGCTGAGCCGCCGCGGCTGCCCCGACCCGGTGGATGGCGATGTGCGCGTCGACCTCACCGATCTCGAAGCCATCGGCCCGGCGGTGGATGAACTGCTCGCCCCGGTGGAGCGGCTGGATCTGGTGATCCTCAACGCCGGGATGCTCGGCCACGTCCAGAACCTTTCCGAGGCCTCCATGGACGAGCTGCGCCGGGTCATGGACGTCAACGTCTTCGCCAACAAGCCGATCCTGGACCACCTGCTCCACCGCCAACTGCCGGTGGGGCAGATGGTCGCCATCTCCTCCGGGGCATCGGTCTCCGGCAACGCGGGCTGGAGCGGGTACGCCCTCTCCAAGGCGGCGCTGAACATGCTGGTGAGCCTCTACGCCCACGAGTTCCCGGAGACGCCGTTCCATGCGCTGGCCCCCGGGCTCATCGACACCACCATGCAGGACTACCTGTGCGAGGACCCCGACGGGGACCGCTTCGAGTCGGTGCAGAACCTGCGCACCGCCCGCGGGACCCCGGTGATGCCGGAGCCGGAGGATGCGGCGCGGCAGGTGCTGATGAGCCTGCCGCGGCTGCGGGGGCTGCCGTCGGGGCGGTTTGCGGATATTCGGCAGTTGTAAGAGGGGATCAGTCGAACAGATCCTCGACCTGCTCGGCGGTAAGGATCCGCTCCGACCAGTCCAGCAGGGTTTCGGCATCGGCCGCCTCGATGCGGTCGCGGCAACGCTCAACGGCCGCGTGGCCAAACTTGCGTTCGATCTGGCGTAGCAGGACGCCGGCCTCTCCGGCCTGCATGCCCTCTGTTCGGCCTTCTTCACGGCCCCTTCGCACGGCGTCGTTGATGAGGGATGTCTCGTCATGCAGGGCGCGCTCGCGGACGAAGGCGAGGCGGCGGGCCTCCTCGTCGGCGCTCAGCACGCGCAGGCGGCTCATCGCCTGCTTCACGGGCTCGTGGGTCACCTTGGCCATGGTCAGCTCCTCGCACCAGTGTTTGAAGAAGAGTATCCAGTCCGCCAGGGGCTGGGAAGGGGGATGGCCCTTCCGCATCTGTCGGTCGGCCTTGTTCAGTTCGACCAGGTTCATCTGGAGCACGTTCCCGAGGGTCACCCCCGGCTGGCGCTCGTCGCGCATCTCGAAGCGCCAGATGGCCTGAGCCCGCTCGGCCTCGGTGGCCGAGAACAGGTCGAAATCAAGCAGGTGCAGTCCAACGGCGGCGCGCAGTTCCTGGTAGTCCTCACCGATGCCGAGCTGGTTCCCCAGGGTGCGGGCGAGGTAGAACAGGCCGCGCTTGTGCCAGGCGCCGTAGCGGCGCACCTGAATTTCTACATTATAGCAGTGGCTGTCGCTATCTCGAGCGAGGACATCCAGGACGATGTACTTGCCGGAGAGTTCGCTCGGCTCGATGGTAACGAGTGCATCCGAGCGGGAGGCGCGTTGTACACTCATGTGCTAGCTTCAGGCTTATGGAGTACACTCGAATACCATGAAGGAGAACTCCCCGGACGTTCGCATCATTCCCGGGCA
>CAZGJO010000088.1:0-8160 GCA_964525685.1 uncultured Ectothiorhodospiraceae bacterium
GCCTGAAACGGGTGTGCAGCGGGGCGCTGGCCCTGTTGCTGGCGGCCTGCGCCGGCAACGGCGAGACGGGCTCCGGGGTCGGCTCGCCCATGGTGGAGCGGGGCATTGTCCTGGACGAGGAGGCGCTGGTGCGGGAAGTGCCGAAGCTGGCGGAGACCGCCACCGTCTTCGGCCCCGCGCCCCACCAGGTGGTCATGCCCGACGGTACGCCGCTGCCCCTGCGGCGCTGGGGGCCGGCGCCGGAGGCCGGCGAGTCGCCAAAGGCCGTGGTCCTGGGACTGCACGGCTTCAATGATCACGCCGGGGCATTCGCGGCCACCGCAGCGGCACTGGTCCCCGACGACATTGCCGTCTACGCCTGGGACCAGCGCGGCTTCGGCGCCAGTGAGCTGCGCGGGCGCTGGCCGGGGACGGAGCAGCTGGTGAGCGACGTCGTCTGGGTTGCCGGGGAGCTGCGCCAGCGCTACCCGGAGACGCCGATCCATCTGGTGGGTCTCAGCATGGGCGGCGCCCTCGTCAGCCTGGCCATGCACCGCGATCCGGCCCTGCCGGTGGACGGCGCCGTGCTGGTGGGGCCCGCCTTCTGGGGGCGCACGACCATGCCGTGGTATCAGCGCGGCGCGTTGTGGGTCGGTGAGCGGGTCGCCCCGGGCATGACCTTCAGTGGCCAGGCCCTGGGGATCGAGCCCACGGACGACGTCGACGTCGCCCGCCAGATCGCCCGGGATCCCCTCTGGATCCGCGAGACGCGGGTGGACGCCATCTCCGGGATCACCGATCTCATGGATCGGGCCCTTCGGGATGTGCCGGACTTCCAGGGGGCACCGACACTGATCCAGTACGGCGGTGCGGACGAGATCATCCCGGCCGACGCGGCGTGCGCCATGTTCCGCCGACTCCCCGCCTCGGGGCGGTGGCGGGCGGCCTACTACCCCGATGGTTACCACATGCTGACCCGCTACAGCGGTGCCCCGAAGGTGATGGGCGACATTCGCGCCTTCATCGCCGACAGTGCCGGTGAATTGCCTTCGGGGCACGCCATCGGGCGCGATGCGGCCATTGCCGAACTCTGCGAGCCGTGAACCGGGTCAGTCCAGCGGCTCCAGCCGGTAGAGGGCGCCGTCGGCGTCGTCGGTGAGCAGATAGAGCAGGCCGTCGGGACCCTCGCGGACATCCCGGATGCGCCCGAGCCGCTGTTCCAGCAGCACCTCCTCGTGGACGACCTCGCCGTCCTCCACCACCAGCCGGCGCAGCGACTCGCCGGCCAGCCCCCCGGCAAAGAAGTCGCCGGCCCAGCCATCGAAGGGGTCTCCGCCATGGCGCGCGAGGCCCGAGGGTGCGTGGGCCGGGCTCCAGTGGGTCAGAGGCGGTTCCATGCCGGGGGCGGTTCGGCCTTCGCCCACCTGCTCCCCGGTGCGGTAGTGAACCCCATGGGAGACCACCGGCCAGCCGTAGTTGAGCCCGGCGCGCACGCGATTGAACTCGTCGCCCCCACGGGGGCCGTGCTCCGTCTGCCAGATGCGGCCTTCATCATCCACCACCATCCCCTGACTGTTGCGGTGGCCCCAGGAGTAGATGGCGGGTTCGACCCCGGGCTCGTCGACGAAGGGGTTGTCCTCGGGGATGCCGCCATCGTCGCGCAGGCGCAGGGTGGTGCCGACGTGATTGCCGCGATCCTGGGAGCGGTGGCTGTCGGGATCGTACTCGTCATCCCCGCGATCCCCGACGGTCATCAGCAGCGTCCCGTCCGGCCGGAAGGCGAGCCGCGAGCCGTAGTGGCGGCCGGGGTCGGCGTCGGCATCGGCCACGAAGAGTTCTTCGACGTCGGTCAGCTGCCGGCCGTCCAGGCGGGCGCGCCCCAGGGCCACGGTGGTCTCGCGCCGATCGCCGGTGCTGTAGGTGAAGTAGAGCCAGCCATTCTCGGCGTAATCGGGGTGGCGGACCACATCGAGCAGGCCCCCCTGGCGCTGGGCGTGGATCGAGGGCAGACCGTCGATCTCGGTGCGCTCGTCGCCGTCGAGGTGCAGCAGGCGGCCGGGCCGCTCACTGACCAGCTTGCCTCCCTCGGGCAGGAAGGTCACGGCCCAGGGGTGCTCCAGGCCATCGGCCAGTCGGACCACACGGAAGTCGTGGGCCTCACTGGTGAGCTGCTCGAAGACCACCTCGCCGGCCTGGAGCGAGCCGGCGGCAGCCAAAGAGGACACCAGGAAGCCCGCGATGAAGGTGTAGCGGGGCTGGAATGGACGATACCAGGTCTGTTTCATGGGGATCCTCCCGGTTTGTCGTGACGGGAACGGCGTTGTTCGATGAGGCGGCGCACCGCGCCACCGAAGGCGAACAGCACGGCGAGGACGAGCAGCGGGAGCAGGGCGTCGATCCCGGGGGGTTCGCCCTTTGCCCCGGCTTCGGCGAGGCCGTGGATGGCCGTGCTGTAGACCCCCCATTTGACCAGCAGACCGAGCACTGTGGCCAGGGTGAACGAGACCAATGGCAGGCGCAGGGTCCCGGCGCCATAGTTGACCACCGAGTGGGGGAAGCCGGGGAGCACGCGCAGGGCAAGGAGGGTGGCGAAGTCACCGTGGCGGGCCATCAGCCGCATGGTTCGCCGGCCCTTGTCCGGCGGGCGCCAGCCGCCACCGAGCCGCCGGGCGATGAAGTAGGCGGCCAGTCCGCCGGCGGTGCTGCCCAGCGTGAGCAGGGCGGTGGCGACGGCGGGGTGGTAGAAGGGGGCGACCAGCCACAGCACCAGCGTGCCGGGCAGGGCGATGGCGAGCAGGACCGTCTGGAGGAGGACCAGGAAGAGGGCGGTCAGGGGCTTGTCGGCAAGGTGCGCCCCCCACGCCAGGGCCTTGTCCAGCGGAATCGGCTCCCAGAAGGCCACGGCCACACCAGCCAGAACGAGACCGACCAGCAGCCAGAGGCGCCGGCGATCGGGCGGGGCCTCTGGCTGCTGGTCGGTCTCGACCGGGGCGTGTTCGTCTTCTGTGGCCATGGGGAACGATGCTCCTCCGGCCGCCAGTGACGACCGCACCGACCCGCCATCCCGTTGGCCGGGATGGCGGGCGGCGTTGATCAGTACTTGAACTTCGCCACCAGGTTCTGGAGCTGGTTGGCCAGGCGTGCCAGCTGATCGCCGGCGGTGGCGGTCTGCGTGGCCCCCTCGGCCGTCTGCTCCGAGATCTCGTTGATGCTGACGATGTTGCGGTTGATCTCGTCGGCCACGGAACTCTGCTCCTCGGCGGCGGAGGCGATCTGGTCGTTCATCTCGCTGATCCGGCTCACCGACTGGGTGATGGAGCCCAGGGACTCGGAGGCGTTGCCGGCCTCTTCCACGGTACTCTGGGCCCGGCTGCGGCTGCTCTCCATGGCCTCGACCGCCTCGCGGGAGCCGGTCTGCAGGCGCTCGATCATGGACTGGATCTCCTGGGTGGAGTCCTGGGTGCGGCTGGCGAGGGTGCGGACCTCGTCGGCGACCACCGCGAAGCCGCGACCGGCCTCGCCGGCCCGGGCCGCCTCGATGGCGGCGTTGAGGGCCAGCAGGTTGGTCTGATCGGCGATCTCGCGGATGACGTCGAGGACGGAGCCGATGTTCTCGGTGTCGCTGCCGAGGCGGTTGATGGTCTCGGCGGCGCTCTCCACCTCCTGGGCCAGGTTGTTGATGCCGGTGATGGTGCGATCGACCACCTGGGAGCCCTGCTGGGCACTGGAGTCGGCCTCGCGGGCGGCCTCGGCGGCGGTCTCGGCGTTGCGGGCGACCTCCTGGACGGTGGCGGTCATCTCGTTCATGGCCGTGACCACCTGCTCGGTCTCCTCGCGCTGGCGCTGGGTGTTCTGGTTGGTCTCGGCGGTGATGGTGGACATCTCCTCCGCCGCCGAGGCGAGCTGCTCGGTGGAGCCGCCGACCTCGCTGACCGTCTCCTGGACCCGCTGGGCGAAGAGGTTGAAAGCGTGGGCAAGGGCGGCGATCTCGTCCTTGCCGTTCTCGTCCAGCCGCTTGGTGAGGTCGCCCTCGCCCTCGGCGATTTCGCACATGGCCTCGACGGTGTCGTTCACCGGGCGGACGATGGAGCGGCCGATGAACCAGGCGATGGCCAGGCCGGCGGCGATGGCGATGAGGCCGATGATCAGGACGGTGTTGCGGGACGTGCTCATGGCCGTGGCGTAGAAGCCGCGGTCCATGGCGATCTCGACCACGGCGATGTTGTCGCCGTCGAAGTCCGGGATGGCGCGGACCACGGTGGCGTAGTGTGTGCCGTCATCCCGGACGCGGCGCATGATGCGCTCGCCGTCCAGCGCGGCGCGCACCGCCTCCACATCGGTGAAGGACTCACCGGGGATGTTGCTGGCCAGGGTGTTGAAGTCGCGGTCATCCAGGGTGTGCAGCGCCATGTGGGCACCGAACTCGTCGGTGAAGGTGTCGGCGAAGTCCTGGGCCAGGTTGAGGCCGAACTCCACCGACCCGATGTGCTCGTCCTCCGGGGAGTAGACCGGACTCAGACCGCGGATGCCGATGCCGAAGACGCCGCCGTCGAGACCGTGAATCGGCTGCTGGCGCCGGTTGGTCTCGACGATGGTTGGGCGCCGGTCGATGAGGTCGTCGCCGTAGCTGTCCAGCGCGTGCACGCGCAGGAAGGAGGTGGCCGGCGGCGTGTGGAACTGGAACTGGGCCACGCCGTGTTCCTCGCTCAGCCGCTCGAAGGCGGGGTGGAACTGGTCGACCAGGGTCTCGCGATCGCGCTCGGCGAAGGTGGCGCGGACATCGGGCTGTTCGGCCACCAGGGCGCTCATCGCCTCGGCGAAGCCGCCCTGGGTATTGATCTGGGAGCGCACGGCGTCGTACATGCTGCGCAGTTCACGGTCTTCGGCCTCGTCGATGATGGAGCCGAGCTGGCCGAGGACCGTGGGGATGATGATGGCGAGGGTCACCACCAGGGTCACGGCGAAGCCGATGAGGATGCGGGTCCCGATCTTCACGGAGCTGAGCATGGCGTTTCCCTTCTGGTTTGACGAATAAATGGGCGTCGGTGGCCGCAGTCTGCGACGCGGCGCGCCTGTCTATCGGACAGCGTAGCCGAACCTTGAAAAGGCGCAAATTCTAGACGGGAAAGGTCGGAATGAACATGAACCGGTTCTAATTTAACAGAATTTTGACACACCGGGGTTGCCGAAGGGCGGGGGCGCTCAGGGGCGGCGCGCGAGCAGCACGTGGAGGGCGCCGCTCCCCCCCTGGTTGCGAGGGGCGGGGCAGTAGGCGAGAACCCGGGGGTGGTGGAGCAACCACTGGCGGACCAGCGGGCGCAGTACCGGTGGGGTGCCGTCGCGTCCCCCGCGGCCATGGATGATGCGGACACAGCACTGGTGGCCGTCGCCCTGTCGGTCGAGGAAGGCCAGCAGGGCGTCGCGGGCCTCCTCGCGGCGCAGGCCGTGGAGGTCGAGCTCGGCCCAGGGCGCGAGCCGCCCGCCACGCAGACGGCGCATGACCGCGAGCTGGACACCGGGGCGCTGCATCGTTTCCGGCGGGGTGTCACCGACCTCCAGGCCGACCTCGAGTTCGGCATCGGTGGGCGCGGTGGACCCGGTGGCGTCGGTGGCCGAGGTAGGTGCACGCCGCCGGGGGGAGGGGGGCGGCGGCGCCGTGTCGGCGCGGTTGTCCGGGGCCAGCGGGCGGCTGTCGGCCACCGCCTCGCGAAAGAGGCGCCGTTCCTCGTCAGTGATCCCGGGGCGGCGTCGGCTCATGGGGTTTCCGCATCGCTTGTCGGCTGTGCCAGAATAAGGCGCTTTTATGGTCACAGTGTCGCACGGCAAGTGAGGTGGGTGTGAAGATCCTGGTGAGTAACGATGATGGTTTCCGCGCGCCGGGGCTCTCCGCGCTGGCCGGCAGCCTGCGAGCGCTGGGCGATGTGGTGGTGGTGGCGCCGGACCGCAATCGCAGCGGCGCCTCCAACTCCCTGACCCTGGAACAGCCGCTGCGCGCCCGGGCCGAGGACAACGGCTTCATCAGCGTCGAGGGGACCCCGACCGACTGTGTCCACCTGGCCATCACCGGCCTGCTCGACGACGAACCGGACATGGTCGTCTCCGGGATCAATGCCGGCGCCAATCTGGGCGACGACGTCCTCTATTCCGGGACGGTGGCCGCGGCCATGGAGGGGCGCTTTCTGGGGTTGCCGGCCATGGCGGTCTCTCTGGCCGGCCACCACCTGACCCACTACGACAGTGCCGCCCGCGCCGCCCGACTGCTGGTGGAGCGCATGGTGGCGCAGCCCCTGCCTGCGGACACACTGCTCAACGTCAACGTGCCCGACCGACCCTGGGAGGCCATCGAGGGGATCCGGGTCGCGCGGCTGGGGCAGCGCCACAAGGCGGAGCCGGTGATCCGCCAGGAGGACCCGCGCGGCCGCCCGGTCTACTGGGTCGGTCCGCCGGGGGATGAGGAAGATGCCGGGCCGGGTACCGATTTCGATGCCATTGCCAACGGCTACATCGCGGTGACGCCGATCCAGGTGGATCTGACCCACTACGCCGCCATGGCGGGTATCGCCGATTGGGTGGAGGGCCTGGGGTGAAACCGACACAGGATCTCAACGGCATCGGCATGACCTCCCAGCGGACCCGGGATCGGCTGGCGCGCCGTCTGAGTGACGAGGGGATCCGGGATCTCCATGTCCTCGATGCCATCGCCCGGGTGCCGCGCCACCTCTTCGTGGATGAGGCGCTGGCCAGCCGCGCCTACGAGGACACCGCCCTGCCCATCGGCCATGGCCAGACCATCTCCCAGCCCTATGTCGTCGCGCGGATGACCGAAGCGCTTCTGGAGGTCGAGCCCATGGAGCGGGTGCTCGAGGTGGGAACCGGTTCCGGCTACCAGGCGGCCATCCTCGGCAACCTGATCCCCCGGGTCTATTCCATCGAGCGCATCCCGGAACTCTCCCGCCAGGCGCGGGAACGGCTGCGAACCCTGGGGCTGGACAACGTCCACCTGCGTCAGGCCGACGGCGGTGTCGGCTGGCCGGAGCAGGCCCCGTTCGACGGGATCCTGCTGACCGCCGCGCCGGAGGAGCTCCCCGACGAGCTGTTCGAACAGGTCCGTGTCGGTGGCCGCATCGTGGCCCCGGTGGGGCGCGAGGGGGGGCGCCAGGAACTGGTGGTGCTCGATCGGACCGCCGACGGGTTCGACCGGCGAGTGCTCGATTACGTGGCCTTTGTGCCACTGGTCCGGGGGTAGGCCGTGTCCCTGTTCGGCTACCTCTATGCCCGGACCATGCACTGGTCCCGCCACCGCCTGGCGCCCTGGTATCTGGGCCTGCTCTCCTTCGCCGATTCCTCTTTCTCCCCCGTCCCGCCGGACGTGATGCTGGCGCCCATGGCCATGGCGCGGCCGAAGCGGGCGATGCTGCTCGCCCTGATCACGACGCTGACGTCGGTGGCCGGGGGGGTGCTGGGCTATTTCATCGGCTATTTCGCGTTTCAGGCCGTGGCGCCGTGGATGGCGGAGGCCGGCTACATGGGGGCCTTCGAGACGGCACGGGCCTGGTTCGAGACCTGGGGCTTCTGGGCGGTGCTGCTGGCCGGATTCTCGCCGGTGCCGTACAAGGTCTTTACCATTGCCGGCGGGGCCATGGTGATGAACCTGCCGGGGTTCATCCTGGCCTCCCTGGTCGGACGCGGCGCGCGCTTCTTCCTGGTCGCCGGACTGATGGCGTGGGGCGGGGAGCGCATGGAGCGGTTCCTGATGACCTGGGCCGATCGGCTCGGCTGGCTGGCCGTGGCGATCGCCGTGGTGGTGTACTGGTTCATGAGGTGAACATGCGTGTAGCGGCGGTTCTCTTCCTGCTCGTTGCCCTGCCGCTGCTGGGAGGGTGCGCCGCGCTCTTCCAGGGGGACCGCCACGAGCGCATGCACTGGTTCCCGAAGTACCACACGGTGCAGGCGGGGGAGACCCTGTACTCCATCGCCTGGCGCTACGGCTACGACTACCCGGTGGTGGCGGAGTGGAACGACATTGCGCCGCCGTACAACATCAACGAGGGGCAGCGGCTGCGGGTGGCGCCGCCGTCGGAGTTCGACCCCCGCGGTGCGCGCGCCGGCCGCTCCCCGCCGGCGGAGGGCGCCTTCGATGCGCGGCGTCGCAGCGCCGCGACGGCCGAGGAAGAGGCGGAG
>CAZGJO010000089.1:0-8149 GCA_964525685.1 uncultured Ectothiorhodospiraceae bacterium
GAGGCGATCTCCTCGGCCAGGGTATTCACCTCCTCCAGGCTGTCGCGCATCTCGGTGTTGACCTGCTCCTCCAGGGCATTCACGCGCGAATGCATGGTGTTGAAACGGTTCACCAGCGATTCGGTCTCGGTGAGGAGCACCTGGCGGGACGAGACCGACGAGGGATCGTCGGCCACCCCCTGGTTGGCCTGGAAAAACCCCTCCAGCGCCGGGTTGAGTCCGGCGTCGGGGTCGGCCAGCAGGTTGTCCAGCCGCGAGGCGTAGGTGCGCAGGGTGTCCTGGTACTCGAAGTCGCTGGTGCGCCGCTCCAGCTGCTGGGTGAGGAAGTCGTCCGCCAGCCGGCGCACGTTGGTGACGTGGGCACCGTTGCCCATGTAGCCGGCCCCGGTGTAGGTCGGCTTGCGGTTGGAGATCATCGCCTCCTGCCGACTGTACCCCTCGGTGTTCACATTGCTGACGTTGTGGCTGACCGTCGCCAGCGCCCGCTGGGAACTCAGCAGCCCGGAGGTGCCAACACTGAACGGATTGCCTGAAGACATGGGTATTTCCCCCTACTGGATCCGGCGCGTCCGCATCCTGACAAGATCAGCGGCGGCCATCACGAAACCTTGAGGCCATCCAGCGCCTCGGCCATCACCGGGCTGTCGATCACCCGCTGGATCTTGCCGGCGTAGTCCGGATCGGTGGCATACCCGGCGTCCTGCAGCCCGTGGATGAACTCATCCTGCCCGGGGGCGTTCAGGGCCTCCTGATAGCGCGGGTTCTCGCGCAGGAAGGCCACATAGTCGTTGAAGCTCTCTTCGTAGCTGTCATAAGCGCGGAACTCGTCGCGCAGGCTCACCATCCGGCCGCCCATGAACTCCTGGGTCTGGATGGCGACGCTGTCGCCCTCCCAGCCGCCATGGGACTTGATGTTGAACAGGTTGCGGCTGTTGCGGCCGTCCTCGCCGTGGGCCACGGCCTCGCCCCAGCCGGTCTCCAGCGCGGCCTGGGCCAGCAGGACCTCCGGCCCGACACCGAGCTCGTCGGCCGCCTCCTTCGCCTGCGGCCAGAGGCGCTCGACGAAGTCCTTCGGCGATTCGAACGGCTCGTCACCCGCCTCGGCCCGACTGGTCTCGTCCACCTTGATGTCGCTCCGCGGCAGCGGGTGCGGCGCCGCGCTCTCCGCGCCACGCCCCGGCATGGCCGCGGCACGCTCGAAATAGTCGACCAGCCCGTCACCCCCTTCACCCGGCTCCGCCGCGTCATCGGCCGACGGCATGCGCCCCTCCACCAGCGGGCGCAGCTGATCACGGACCATGTCGGCGATACCGATGGTGCCGGAGGAGACCAGGTTGGTGGCCATCTGCTTGTCGTAGAGCTCTTCGTAGGTATCCATGGCGTTACTGTCTTCGAACAACGGGTTTCCGGGGGTGGTCTCGCGCATGCCCTTGAGCATCATCTGCAGGAAGACCGCCTCGAACTGCTCGGCCACCTCGTCCAGCTGACCGGCGGCATCCTGCTGCGCCCGCCCCCGCATCTCGGCGATGCCGTGGAAGTCGGTGTAGTTGTGGACGCCACTACTGCCCATTGAACCCATCATGGCGCCGCCCTCAGATGACCATCAGACGGGCCCGCAGGGAGCCGGCGTTCTTCAGGGCCTCGAGGATGGCGACCAGATCGCTGGGCGCCGCCCCCACGTCGTTGACCGCCTGGACGATGGCGTTCAGCTCCACGCCCGGGTCGAAGACGAACATACGGGCATCCTCCTCCTCGATCTCGATGCCGGCCTCCGGCGTGACCACCGCCTCGCCCTCGGCGAAGATATCCGGTCGCTCCACCGGCTGCCGCTGCTGGATGGTCACGGTGAGGTTGCCGTGGGAGACCGCGGCCGGCGTCACCCGCACGTTGTTGCCGATGACCACCGTGCCGGTGCGGGAGTTGACCACTACCCGCGCCTCGCCCTCACCCGGCGTGACCCGCAGGTTCTCGATCATGGAGATGAAGGAGACCCGCTGGTCCGGATCGGTGGGGGCACGCACCTCCACCGCCGCGGCGTCACGCGCGTTGGCAGTGCCCCGGCCCATCTCTTCGTTGATCACGTTGGCCAGGCGGTGGGCCGTGGTGAAGTCGGGATTGCGCAGGTTCAGCCTGAAGGAGTCACGACCACCGAAGCTCGACGGCACCTCGCGCTCCACCGTGGCGCCGTCCGGGATGCGCCCGACACTGGGCACGTTGACGGTGATGCTGGAGCCATCGGCCCCTTCGGCGGCCAGGCCGCCCACCACCAGGTTGCCCTGCCCCATGGCGTAGACCTCGCCGTCGGCCCCGCGCAGCGGCGTCATGAGAAGCGTGCCGCCGCGCAGACTGTCGGCATTGCCCATGGAGGAGACCGTGATGTCCAGGGACTGCCCCGGCTTGGAAAAGGCCGGCAGCTCGGCGCTGACGGTGACCGCCGCGACGTTCTCCAGCTGCATGTTCTCCCCCTGGGGGATGTTGACGCCGAAGCGTTCGAGCATGGTGCGCATGCTCTCCATGGTGAACGGCGCCTGGTTGGTCTGGTCACCGGTGCCGTCCAGGCCGACCACGAGGCCGTACCCGATGAGCTGGTTGCTCCGCACACCCTCGATGTCGGCCAGGTCCTTCACCCGCTCGGCGGCGGCGACCGTGCTGACGATGAGGAGGGCGGTTCCCACGAGGATCGCGCTTGCAAGTTGCCAACGGTCTTTCGTCATTGTTCGCTACCCGTGTTTTGTTTTCTCTGCCTGCACAGAAGAAAATGCAAGAGTAGTGCCACATGCTCGATATGGCGGTTTGGCGGGGACTTGAGGGCCATTGCCGATCCACCCACGGGGGGATGGCGGCAAGGGTTTGCCGTTTTCCGGCGGCCCTTCCGGACACATCGGCCGGCGCCCGGAGACGCGGGATCGCAGCCCGGTGGTGCACGCGGAACAAAAAAGCCGGGCCGCTCACGCGTACCCGGCCGGGAAATACCCTTCCGTTGCAGGCAGGCAGAGTCAGAAGGGCCAGACCTTACCCAGAAAATCACCGAGCCAGCCGCGCTGTCCCGCCTGCGCCATCATCTCCGAACCGGCATAGGCGATTCGGGCATTGGCCAGACGCGAAGATTCCACGACGTTGTCGGACCCCACATCCCGGGGGCGCACGGTCCCCGAGACCTGGATGTATTCCTCGTTACCACTCAGATTGATCTGCTTCTCACCGCGAACGACCATGTTGCCGTTGGCCAGGACCTCCACCACGGTCACCGAGATCTCGCCGGTCAGGCTGTTGTCCTGACTGCCGCTGCCGCTGTCCTGGAAGTCACTGGTGGAGGAGAAGTCCATGCCGAGGTTGTTGTCGGCGTCCTCGTCCAGCGGCAGCCAGGCCGGGGCATCGAACTGGACATCGGCCCCGAAGATGTTCGGGTTGTCCACATCCAGTTCATTGCTGTGCGAACGGCTCCCGGAGATGTTCCAGCTCGCCTCGGTATTCTCGGAGAGTTCGATGGTCAGGATGTCGCCCACGCGACTGGCGCGGCCGTCGTCGAACAGACCGCGACTGCCGCCGGCCTGGAAGAGACTGCCCGGGTTCGCCCCCTCGCGCGGTGTCCGGGGCTGCGGGCGCCCCGGGGCGAAGGAGGTCTCGTGGGTGCTCTCCGCGGCACGCGGCGGCTGGTCGCCCACCAGCTGTTCCAGGGTGCCATCATCGGGCTCCTGGTCGTTCATGTCGAGGGTCACCGGCGTCAACATGGCGGGGGCACGCGCGGTGGGCGCCCCGCCGTTCTGCTCCGGCAGAGAACCACACCCCGCCAGGGCCACGGCGGCCAGGGGGAACAGCAGATGATGCAGTCTCATGGCGGCCCCCTTACAGGTTCTGATTCACGTACTGGAGCATCTGATCCACCGTGGAGATGCCCTTGGAATTCATCTCGTAGGCGCGCTGGGTCTCGATCATGTTCACCAGCTCTTCCACGGCGTTGACGTTGGAGCCCTCCACATACCCCTGCAGGATCTGGCCCAGGCCATTCTGCCCGGGCACCCCGGGCTGGGGCGCGCCGCTGGCGGCGGTCTCGAGGTACTGGTTCTCGCCTATGGGCTCGAGGCCGGTGGGGTTGATGAAGTCCACGATCTCCAGGTTGCCGACCACGGCCGACTCGGCCTCGCCCGGCATCTTCACGCTCACCGTGCCGTCGGCCCCGATGTCGACGCTCTGGGCGTCCTGGGGAATGTTGATGCCGGGCTGCACCTCGTACCCATTGGAGGTCACCAGCTGCCCGTCGGCGCTGACCTGGAACTGGCCGTCCCGGGTATAGGCCACGTCGCCATCGGGGCGCAGGACCTGGAAGAAGCCCTTGCCCTCGATGGCGACATCGAGGCTGTTGTCGGTGGCGATGGCATCGCCCTGGGTGTGCAGCTTCTGGGTTGCGACGGTGCGCACACCGGACCCCAGCATCAGCCCGGAGGGCAACTGGGTGTCCTGGGTGGTCTGGGCCCCCGGCTGACGCACGTTCTGGTACATCAGATCCTCGAAGATCGCCCGATCGCGCTTGAAGCCGGTGGTGCTGACGTTGGCCAGGTTGTTGGAGATGGTGTCGAGCTTGTGCTGCTGTGCATCGACACCGGTCTTGGATGTCCAGAGTGCCGGATTCATTTCATGTCCCTCGCTCTATTCGGAACGTCAACTGACGCGCATGACCTGCGCGGTCTGCTGGGCATTTTCGTCGGCGGCCTGCATGATCTTCACCTGCCGCTCGTAGCCGCGCTGGAGTTCGATCATCTGGGTCAATGACTCGATGGCGTTGACGTTGGAGCCTTCCACGGCCCCGGCCACGACGCGCACATTGCCGTCGGCCGCCACCGGTTCGCCCGAGGCGTGACGAAACAGCCCGTCCTCGCCCTTCTCCAGCTCGTTCATGGGCGGATTGACCAGCTGCAACCGGTCGATGGCGACCACCCCGCCGGCCTGACCGCCCGGCGGCAGGATGCTGATGGTGCCGTCGGTGCCGACCTCGACCTTGCTGTTGGGCGGCACCGCGATGGGACCGCCCTCGCCGAGGACCGGATCGCCGGCACCGTTGACCAGGATCCCGTTGGGATTGACGTCGAAATCGCCGCGCCGCGTGTACGCCTCTCCACCATCGGCCCCCTGTACGGCGAACCAGCCCTCGCCCTGGATGGCGACATCCAGCTCACGGCCGGTGGTCTGCAGGGGCCCGGGCTCGAAGTTGTAGCCGGGCCGCTCGGTCTGCGCGTAGGCCCGGGTCTCGTGGCCCGGGCCGAATACCGGCATGCTGCGGAACTGGGCCAGGTCCTCCCGGAAACCGGTGGTGCTGACGTTGGCCAGATTGTTCGTTGTGGAATCGAGGGAGTGCATCGAGTGCTTCGCCCCGTTCATTCCGATGTAGAGCATTCGGTCCATTGTGGTTATCCCCGTAATGCATTCTCTGCCTGCCCACCCCGTACAATGCAGATGGCGTGCCAACTTCGACTTGACGCAAAAGACATATTTATCATCAATAAGTTAAGAAGCAACAGAAGACAGAGCGGGGGCTCACAGAGCGGCATTCGGCAAAAGCTTGCCGGCCACACCACCGGGCCGGAGTTCCGGACGGGAGGTCATCACAACGGCCTGAACTCACGGGGCGGCCCGGGGCATCGGGGGCTTCGGAGCGGGGGGCGTCGGCCGCAGGGATGCGGCCGTCGAGCATACAGGGATGTATTCACGGCGTCCCCCCGCGCCTAAGCCCCCGATACCCCGGGCCGCCCCGTGCGTTCAAGCCACCCTCACCTAGCGCATGTTGATCAACGTCTGGGTGATGGTATCCATGGTGCTGATGGTCTGCGAGTTGGCCTGATAGTTCCGCTGGGCGGTAATCAGGTTCACCAGCTCCTCCGCCAGCTCGACGTTGGAGGCCTCGATGGCACCCGACTGGATCAGGCCCAGGTCACTGGTGCCCGGCTCGCCCAGACGGGGGTCACCGGAGTCGGAGGTCTCCTGCCAGGTGCTGTCGCCCACCGGCTGCAGCCCCTGGGGGTTGGAGAAGGTGGCCAGGGCGACCTTGCCCAGCGGGCGGGCCTCGCCGTTGGTGAAGTTGGCGAAGGCGACCCCCTGGTCATCGATGTCGATGCCGGTGAGCATGCCGGTGGCGTAACCGTCCTGGCTCAGCTCGTTGACCCCGGACTCATTGGCGTACTGGGTCGCGCTGGTGAAGTCGATATCGAACTCGAACAGCCCGGGAATCGGTTCGCCGTCATTGCCCTGGGCCCCGTTGTCGATACTCCACTCCACCGTCAGATCGGAGGGCGGCTCGCCGTCGATGCTCTCCAGCGAACCGTCGGAGTTGAAGCTCAGGGTATGCGGTCCGTTGATCGTCCCGTCATCCCCGTAGGGATTCGACTCCGCCCCGGCAAAGCCGTCACCATCGGCCATCCGCGTGTAGACGCTCCACTCGTTGGTGTCCGTCTTGCGGAAGTACATGGTCATCTCGTGCTGGGCGCCCAGGGAGTCGTAGACCGTCTGGCTGGTGCTGTAGTTGTAGGTCGCCGGCTCGTCCGGATCGAAATCGGGATAGACATCCGTGTCGATGGCCTCGTCATCGGCGTTGAGGTTCACCCCGATCTCGGAGTTCTCGGTCGCCGAGGGCGGGCCCTCGCCGGTCTGCAGCCGCAGATCGGTCAGCTGCCCGGTGTTGAAGCCGCCGTCATCCGTGGGCGGGTAGACCTGCAGCCGCTCGCGCTGAGAGTTGGTGACATACCCCTCGTCGTCGGGGAAGAACTGCCCCGCGCGGGCATACTTGGTGCTGCCCGACTCATCCTCGAGGACGAAGAAGCCCTTGCCGGCAATGGCCATATCGAGGTTGTTGTCGGTGTACTCGATGTTGCCTTCGTTCATCTGCTGCTGGATCTGCGAGACACGGGTTCCGGAACCGGCCTGCAGACGGCTGATCCCCTGATAGGAGGCCGCGTAGACGTCCACGAACTCGGCCCGGGAGCCCTTGAAGCCGACGGTGTCGGCGTTGGCGATGTTGTTGCCGGTCACGTTCAGATCCGTTGAAGCGGCGTTGAGTCCACTCAATGCTGTACGAAAACCCATAACGGCTCTCTCCTTGTTTCGCGCAGAATCTCGCGCAAAAGCGTTACATGATCTCCCGGACCTGCTGCAGATCCAGGGTCTCTCCCCCGGCCAGGTTCAGTTTCACGCCCTGGCCCCCTTTGCCCATGGACACGCTCTCGACCTGGGTCGAAAGCAGTGTGTTCAGACTACGGTTCTCACCCCCGACTTCGCCCTCGGCACTGAGGCGATAGCTGCCGGGCGGCAAGGTGTTGCCCTGCTCATCGGTGCCGTCCCAGGTGAAGGAGTGGCGACCCGACGCGACCTGGCCGATGTCGATGGTCTTCACCTGCTCGCCGGCCTCATTGAAGATCTGGACCTTGACATCCTGGCCGCTGGATTCGAGCTCAAGGGCCCCCTGTACCGGGCGCTCCCCGTCGAAGCCCGCCGTATTCGTCTCTGTCATCACCTGCCGGCCGATCATCGACGAGGCCTGCAGGGCCTGATTGGAGGTCAGGTTCTCGGCCAGTTCGGTGAAGGTGTCGGTCAGCTCCTTCATGCCCTGGGCCTGACTGAAGGTGGCCATCTGGCTGAGGAACTCGCCGTTCTCCGTGGGCTCCATGGGATCCTGGTGCTCGATCTGGGCCAGCATCAGTTTCAGGAAGTCCTCCTGGCCCACATGGGCGTTGTCCCCCTCATCGGCGGTACGGCTCTTGTCGGGCCGGTTCCCCGTCAGGCCGAGTTCCTCGAACCTGTCCTTCTCCGAGGATTGGCCCGGCGGCAGGACCGGATCATCCGGCTTGCCGCCCCCTCCCATGAGCTTGGACGGGTCGATGGGCGGCTTGCCCGGGCCTCCCGGGCCGCCAGCGCCTCCCGGACCACCGGCGCCCCCGGGGGGACCACCGGCGCCCCCTGGACCACCGGCCCCGCCGGGTCCCGGCGGGGCGGCCTTGTTCATGGCGCCCCCGCCGGCCTGAGTCGGATCAATCGGCATCGTTCATCCCTCCCTAGCGACCCATCTGCAGGGTCCGCATGTACATCTGCTTGGCGGCGTTGAAGGCCTCGAGATTGCTCTCGTAGGACCGCTGCGACGAGATCAGGTTGGCCATCTCCTCCA
>CAZGJO010000090.1:0-8099 GCA_964525685.1 uncultured Ectothiorhodospiraceae bacterium
GCTTGTCACTGGATTCGCGCAGGGCGCTGAGGAAGATCACCGGGATGTCGCGGGTGGCCGGATCGGCCTTGAGCCGTCGGCAGACCTCGAAGCCGTCGATGTCGGGCATGCGCACGTCGAGCAGGATCAGGTCCGGCGGGCGGGCCGCCACGGCCTCCAGGGCCATCTCCCCGTTGGGCGCGGCGCGCACGGTGTAGCCCCCCTCGCGCAGCACGCCGGTCATCAGGTGGAGGTTGGACGGGTTGTCGTCGACGGTCAGGATGCCGCCCTTTAGGGTGCCGCTCACTCGCTGTTCTCCTGCGCCAGGGCCTTGAGGATGTCGTCGTAACGGAAGGCGCCGGCGGCCCTCAGCAGCCAGTCGCCCAGGTGGTCGTCGTCTTCGGCGAGGGCGGCGGCGAGGCGGTTGACCTCGTCGAGGTCGCCGGCCCGCACCGCCTCGCGCAGGGCCTCGCGCTGTTCCGTCGGTATCGCGGCCAGCCGTCGGGTCGCCTCGGGGAAGTCCGTCTCCGGCGGGGCCTCCACTGCTTCATCCGGGTCCTCGGCATAGCGGAAGCGCACCCCGGTCAGTTTCTGCATGGTCTCGAACAGGGTCGCCTCCTCGAACGGCTTGCGCACGATCTCGGCGCAGCCGGCGCGCAGGACCCGGTCCCGCTCGTCCGGCGAGGCACTGGCGGTGAGCGCGACGATGGGAATATCGCGGCCACCGGGCAGGTCGCGGATGGTCCGGGTGGCCGTATAGCCATCCATCGTCGGCATGCGCATGTCCATCCAGATAAAGGCCGGCTGCCACTCGCGGAAGATCGCCACCGCGTCCTGGCCGTTGGCCGCCTCGCGCACCTCGAAGCCGGTCTGGCTCAGCAGGCGGACCAGCAGGGTGCGATTGGCATCGGCGTCGTCCACCACCAGCACCCGCAGCGGCGGTTGATCATCGGCCAGCCCCACCACGCGGCGTCGGGTCTGGTCCGCGGGGCATTCCGCCTCGCTGGCCTCTCGCAGCGGGATGTCGACCCGGAAACAGGAGCCGACGCCGACTTCGCTGCTGACGTCGATGGTCCCGCCCATGAGTTCGACAAAATCCTGGGTGATGGGCAGGCCGAGCCCGGTCCCCTCGGCGGCGCTGCCGCGTCGCTCGCTCTGGAAGAAGGGTTCGAACAGGTGGGGGATCTCCTCGGCGGCGATGCCGCGACCGGTGTCCCGCACCGCGAGCGCCAGACGCTGATCGTCCGCCCGCCAGGCGGCTTCCACCGTGATGGTCCCGCTGTCGCTGTACTTCACTGCGTTGCTCAACAGGTTGATCAGTATCTGGCGGAGCTTGCGAGCGTCGCCGTGGACATGGCTGGGGAGGTCCGGGGCCGCCTCGACGGTGAGCACCAGGTCCTTGGCCTCGGCGCGGGGGCGCTGCATGTCGCAGGCGTCGTGGATCAGCCGGGGGAGGTCGAAGACCTCCTCCTCCAGGGTCAGGCGCCCCGACTCGATCTTGGCCATGTCGAGCACGTCGTTGATCAGCGACAGCAGATGCTCGCCGTTGCGGTAGACGAAGTCGAGATCCTCGCGCTGGCCGGGGGTCGCCGCCGGGTCGCGCCGGGCCAGACGGGAGAAGCCGAGGATGGCGTTGAGCGGGGTGCGCAGCTCGTGGCTCATGTTGGCGAGGAAGGTGCTCTTGGCGGCGTTGGCCGCCTCGGCCGCCTCGCGGGCCTGTTCCAGCTTGTGGGTGCGTTCGGCCACCCGTTCCTCCAGCCCCTCGTTGAGCGCGCGGATGGCCTGGTGGGCCTCGTGCTGGCGCCGGGCGTCGGCGGCCAGCCGACGGAAGCCGAGGACCAGGGCGATGGTCCCCAGCAGCCAGACGGTCCCGAAGCCGCTCAGGGTGCGGGCGATGCCGGCGCGCTCGTAGTCGAGGTAGTCGGTCATGGGCACGGCCACCGAGACGCCGCCGCGCACGTCGCCGACCTCGTAGCCCTGGTGGGCGTGGCACTGGAGGCAGCCGGGTTCGGTGGGCATCGGCGCCATGTAGCGCAGATGCGGTTCACCGTCGATGGCGGCGACCTCCATGACCTCCCCGTGGCCCTCCTCGAAGCCGCGCAGGGCCTCGCTTTCCCACTCATCGGCGGCATTCTCCGGGCGCAGCGGGTCGAGGCTGGTGATGTTGCCCTCCACCCCGAACATCTCGCCGAACTGCTCGTTGAGCTGGCGCACCATGTAGGCCGGGTTCATCAGGGTCAGCTCGCGGCCCGCGGGGGTGGTGATGTCGCGCTCCTCGACGTGTTCCAGATAGGGGTTGGGCGGCGTCTCCTCGGTGACGGGTACGTAGACGCCGCCGTGGAGGGTGCCCCAGTAGCGGAAGGCCTGGTCCTTGTTGAAATTGGCCTCGGCCTCCGCTCGGGCCAGCTCCATGGTCATGGTCTGGAAGTGATCCACCTGCCACCAGGCGAAGGCGGCGAAGGTCGCCGTCCAGGCGAGCAGCAGGAACCAGAAGTAGTGGCGTAGATGGCCGAGACGCTGGTACGTCAGTTGGGTGCTGGACTCCTGCATGGGATCACCGGTTTGGCGTGGCGCATCGTGAATGGCTACTGCTTAATGTAGCAGAGGGGCGCCACCTCGGCTTCGGAATCACATTTTCTAATGCCCCTATAATTATATTATTGAAAAGCGGCGTGCGTCGTGGTGTCCTGTGGCGTGAACCAAGCGGACACGTGACATCCACGAACCACAGGAGAATCGCCATGCTTTTCAAACAGCTGTTCGAGCCGGAATCGTCCACCTACACCTACCTGCTCCACTGCAGCGACACCGGCACCACGGCGCTCATCGACCCGGTCATCGAGACCGTGGAGCGCGACCTGCAGGTGCTCCAGGAGCTCGGCCTGACCCTCGACTACGCCGTGGAGACCCACATCCATGCCGACCACATCACCGGCGGCAAGCTGCTGCGCGACAAGACCGGTTGCCGGCTCGCCGGCGCGGCCATGGACGAGCTGCCGTGCCGCGACATCGGCCTGCGCGAGGGCGAGCCGCTGCGGGTCGGCAATCTGGAGGTGAACCCGCTCTACACCCCGGGCCACACCGACACCCACCACGCCTTCCTGCTGGAGAACGGCGGCCTGAACATGCTCTTCTCCGGCGACGCCCTGCTCATCGAGGCGTGCGGCCGCACCGACTTCCAGTCCGGTGACGCGAAGGTGCTCTACCGCAGCATCCACGAGAAGCTGTTCAGCCTGCCGGACGAGACCCTGGTCTATCCGGGCCACGACTACGAGGAGCGCCAGATCACCACCATCGGTCAGGAGAAGATGCGCAATCCGCGGCTGGGCAAGGGCAAGAGCGAGGCGGAGTTCGTCTCCATCATGGAGAACATGGACCTGCCCTATCCGAAGAAGATCGACTGGGCGCTGCCGGGCAACGAGATGTGCGGGGAGTGCCCGGACAATCTGCCGGATCACAAGCAGCGTCTGTGCGAGGACGGCACGCAGGGGTGAGGGCGACGGTCGGCTGAACCTCTCCACCGACGCCCGTAACCGAACGAGCCCTGCCTCCAATGGGGGCAGGGCTCGTTCGTGAGGGGCTCAGTTGTCGAAGCCGCGGTGGCGCAGGGCGTGCTGCGCCCGAACCCGATCCCGGGGGCGGTGATTGGTCTCACCATTGGCGATGCGACGGAGCGTATCCGGTTTCATCTCGGCGGTGTTGTCGGTGCGGTTCTGGGAGCCGCGCGGGCCGATGCGGATCATGGCTGCCTCCTGAAAAATGGTGAAATGTTAATACCTTGCGCCTCTCCCATTGTGGCAATCGTGGCCGGCGGGACGAAAGGGGTTCCCTTGTGGCAGCATCGGGCCATGGTGATGATCCATCCTCTTTCATTCCGGCCGCTGCCGCGCCTCCTTGTCCTGGGGGCGGTGCTGGCACCGACCGCCCTGGCGGCCGAGGGGGCGCGACTCGACGGGATCGAGGTGAGCGTGCCCCGGCTCGAGCGGCCCCTGACCACGACGCCGGCGGCAGTGACGCGGGTGGCGGGCGAGGAGCTGCAGCGGGATCGGCCGGCGATCCAGCTGGAGGAGGCGCTGGATCGGGTGCCCGGCGTCCATTTCCAGAACCGCTACAACTTTGCGCAGAATCAGCGTATTTCCATCCGCGGTTTCGGGGCGCGGGCGCCCTTCGGGGTGCGCGGGATCCGGGTCGTGGTGGACGGCTTCCCGGAGACGCTGCCCGACGGCCAGTCGCAGCTCGACATGCTCGACCTCGATGCGGTGCGCCATGTGGAGGTGCTGCGCGGGCCGTCGGCGGTGGCCCACGGCAATGCCAGTGGCGGCGTGCTCTCGGTGACCACCCGCGATGGCTCCGAGCCCGGGCCGGGGACCGCCGCGCGCGCCCTGCGCGGCTCCCATGGCCTGCGCAAGGTGGCGGTACGCGACAGCGCCGTGGACGGGCCGTGGCGCTTCCACGCCAGCGGTTCGCTGACCCGCCGCGACGGCCATCGGGATCAGAGCGCGGTGCGCAAGGGGCTGCTGAGCTTCAAGGGGGTGCGCGAGTTTGAACGGGGCCGGGCGCTGACCACGGCCATCGGGGCGGTGGCCCTGCCGCGAGCCGAGGATCCCGGCGGGCTGACCGCCGAGGAGGTGGCGGCGGACCGCGATCAGGCGCACCCGGATGCCGAGGCGCTGGATGCCGGACAAGAGGTGCGCCAGCAGCGCCTCGGCCTGCAGTGGACCGATCCCGCCCTGTTGCCGGGCGAGGTGCGCGCCCGCTTCCACTACACCCACCGCGACTTCGAACAGCAGCTGCCCTTCTACCATGGCGGCGCCGAGAACTTCATCACCATCGATCGCGATTTCGTCGGCACCGGCCTGGCCTATCACGACCGGCCGGAACTCCTGGGGCGGTCGGCGCGTCTGGCGGTGGGCCTCGACGCCGACCATCAACGCGATCGGCGACCCCGTGAGCGGGTCGACCTCGACGGCGATGTGGAGGCGCTGACCCAGGACGAGCGGCAGGAGGCCACCGCCGTGGGCCTGTTCGGCCAGCTGGAGGTGGGGATCGCCGAGACCCTGGATCTCTCCCTCGGCGCGCGGGTCGACCGCCTCCGCTTCGCCATCGACGACCGCCTGGCGGATCCGGTGGATGCCTCCGGTTCACGCCGTTTCACGGAGCCGAGCGGCTCGCTGAGCCTGGCCCACACCTGGGCGCCGGAGCAGAGCGTCTACGCCACCGTCGGCACCGCCTTCGAGACGCCGACCTTCGTCGAATTCGCCAACCCGGACGGCGCCGGCTTCCATCCCGACCTCGAGCCGCAGCGGGCGCTGAACCACGAGATCGGCGCCCGGGGCGACGCCGGCCGGTTGAGCTACGAACTGGCGCTCTTCTCCGTGCGGGAGCGCGACGCCATCGTGGTGGCCGACGATGGCGACGACCGGGACTTCTACGAGAACGCGGCGCGCACCGAGCGGCGCGGTCTGGAACTGGGGCTCGAGCACTTCACCACCGACACAGTCTCCCTGCGCGCCACCTGGACCGCCGCCGACTACCGTTTCCGCCGCTTTGTGGACGAAGAAGGGACCGATCACGCGGATAATCACCTGCCCGGCGTGCCGCGCCACGAGGTCCTGCTGGCGGCGGACTGGGAGCCGGCCCCGTGGCGGGCCGGGGTGGAGGTGCGCCACGTGGGCGAGGTCCACGCCGACAACGCCAACGAGACGACGGTGGCGGCCCATGAGCGGGTCGACCTGCGTCTCGGGCGCGAGTGGCGCGGCTGGTACGGCCAGACGGCGTCGCTGTGGCTCGGCGTGGACAACCTGCTGGATGAGGAATACCACGACAACATCCGCATCAACGCCGCCGGGGGGCGGTATTTCGAGCCGGGACCGGGCCGTTCGGTCCGTGTGGGCGCCGAGGCGCGCTTCTGAACGGAAACCTGACCGTGATCGGTTGGCCTTGGTTGCCATGGACAGGGTTATGGGGGAGAATTGCCGGCTCCGAAATCCCCGGGGGGCGTTGGGCCAGTCCGGCGCCCGAAACGAGAACCCAGAGCTGATTCAAGTGGATACGCGAGGTCGCGGTGGCAGTCGTGACGACGCCCCACGCACCGCTTCCCGAATCGCCAACCTTGCAGGAGAAGCCCATGCCGACCCGCAGAGAGCTTGCCAACGCCATCCGCGCCCTGTCCATGGATGCCGTGCAGAAGGCCAATTCCGGCCACCCCGGCGCCCCCATGGGCATGGCCGACATCGCCGAAGTCCTCTGGAACGACTTCATGGAGCACAACCCCGCCGACCCGAACTGGGTGGACCGCGATCGCTTCGTGCTCTCCAACGGCCACGGCTCCATGCTGATCTACTCGCTGCTCCACCTGACCGGCTATGACCTGCCGATGGAGGAGCTGAAGAAGTTCCGCCAGCTCCACTCGCAGACCCCGGGCCACCCCGAGTTCGGCTACACCGCCGGCGTCGAGACCACCACCGGGCCGCTGGGCCAGGGCATCACCAACGCCGTCGGCATGGCGCTGGCCGAGCAGGTGCTGGCCGGGCAGTTCAACCGCGACGGCCACAAGATCGTCGACCACTACACCTACTGCTTCCTCGGTGACGGCTGCCTCATGGAAGGCATCTCCCACGAGGCGTGCTCGCTGGCCGGCACCTGGGGTCTCGGCAAGCTGGTCGCCTTCTGGGACGACAACGGCATCTCCATCGACGGCCACGTCGAGGAGTGGTTCAGCGACGACACCCCGGGCCGCTTCGAGGCCTACGGCTGGCACGTGGTGCGCGATGTGGACGGCCACGACGCCGAGGCGGTGAAGAAGGCCATCGCCGAGGCGCGTTCGGTCAACGACAAGCCGAGCCTGATCTGCACCAAGACCACCATCGGCTTCGGTTCCCCGAACATGTGCGGCAGCCACGACTGCCACGGCGCGCCGCTGGGCGACGACGAGATCGCCGCCAGCCGCAAGAACCTGGACTGGAACCACGGTCCGTTCGAGATCCCGGACGACGTCTACAGCGGCTGGGACGCCAAGGCCAAGGGTGCCGAGGCGCAGCAGGCGTGGCAGGCGAAGTTCGACGCCTACCGCCAGGCCCACCCGGAGCTGGCCGCCGAGTTCGAGCGCCGCGTGATCAAGGGTGAACTGCCGGCCGACTGGCAGGAGAAGGCCGCCGCCTTCATCCAGGAGACCAACGGCAAGGCCGAGAAGATGGCCACCCGCAAGGCCTCCCAGGCGGCGATCAACGGCTACGCGCCGCTGCTGCCGGAGTTCCTCGGCGGCTCCGCCGACCTCACCGGCTCCAACAACACCGACTGGAAGGGCTGCAAGGACATCACCGCCACGGTCAAGGACGGCAACTACATCCACTACGGTGTGCGCGAGTTCGGCATGGCGGCGATCATGAACGGCGTCGCCCTCCACGGCGGCTTCGTGCCGTTCGGCGGCACCTTCCTGATGTTCTCCGACTACGCCCGCAACGGCGTGCGCATGTCGGCGCTGATGAAGCAGCGGGTGATCTACGTCTTCACCCACGACTCCATCGGCCTCGGCGAGGACGGCCCGACCCACCAGCCGGTGGAGCATGTCGCCAGCCTGCGCTACATCCCCAACCTGCACGTCTGGCGTCCGTGTGACACCGTCGAGACCGCCGCGGCCTGGAAGTGCGCCGTGGACCGGGACAACGGCCCCGCCGCACTGGCGCTGAGCCGTCAGGGGACCGTCTTCCAGGAGCGCAGCGAGCAGCAGGTCGCCGACATCGCCCGGGGTGGCTACATCCTGCGCGACTGCGACGGCGAGCCCGAGGTCATCCTCATGGCCACCGGCTCCGAGGTGGAGCTGGCCACCGCCGCCGCCGAGCAGATCGGCGCCAAGGGCCGCAAGGTGCGCGTGGTCTCCATGCCGTGCACCGACCTGTTCGACGAGCAGGACGCCGCCTATCGCGAGTCGGTGCTGCCGTCCAGCTGCCGGGCCCGGGTGGCCGTCGAGGCCGGTGTCACCTCCTTCTGGCACAAGTACGTCGGCCTCGAGGGCCGCGTGATCGGTATCGATTCCTTCGGCGAGTCGGCCCCGGCCGGCGAGCTCTACAAGGAATTCGGGATCACCACCGATGCGGTGGTCGAGGCGGCGGAAGCCACCC
>CAZGJO010000091.1:0-8085 GCA_964525685.1 uncultured Ectothiorhodospiraceae bacterium
CACCATCATCGGGGCCGGCGCGGCCTCCGGCGGGGTGATGGACGCCTCCAACCTGCTCAAGCCGGCGCTCTCCTCCGGTGAGCTGAAGTGCATCGGCTCCACCACCTATCAGGAGTATCGCGGGGTCTTCGAGAAGGACCTGGCGCTGTCGCGCCGGTTCCAGAAGATCGACGTGCCGGAGCCGTCGGTGGACGAGACGGTGCAGATCCTCGAGGGGCTCAAGAGCCACTACGAGGCGCACCACGGGGTCCGCTACACCCGTCCCGGGCTCCAGGCGGCGGCCAACCTCTCGGATCGCTACATCAACGACCGCTTCCTGCCGGACAAGGCCATCGATGTCATCGACGAGGCCGGCGCGAACATGAAGCTGCTGCCGCCGTCGAAGCGCAAGAAGACGGTCGGAGTAAAGGAGATCGAGGCGATCGTCGCCAGCGCCGCGCGCATCCCGCCGAAGCAGGTCTCGCGTTCGGATCGCGAGGTGCTCGGCCATCTGGAGACCGATCTCAAGCGGGTCATCTTCGGCCAGGACGCGGCCATCGACGCGCTGTCGGCGGCCATCAAGATGTCGCGCTCCGGCCTCGGCAAGGAGCACAGCACCATCGGCTCGTTCCTGTTCGCCGGGCCCACCGGCGTCGGCAAGACCGAGGTGACGCGGCAGCTCGCCAACAGCCTGGGCGTGGAGCTGGTCCGTTTCGACATGTCCGAGTACATGGAGCGCCATGCCGTCTCCCGGCTCATCGGCGCGCCGCCGGGCTATGTCGGCTACGACCAGGGCGGTCTGCTGACCGAGTCGATCACCAAGCATCCGCACTGCGTGCTGCTGCTCGACGAGATCGAGAAGGCCCATCCGGATGTCTTCAATCTGCTGCTGCAGGTGATGGACAACGGCACCCTGACCGACAACAACGGGCGCCAGGCCGACTTCCGCAACGTCATCCTGGTGATGACCACCAACGCCGGCGCCGATCAGCTCAGCCGCCGCTCCATCGGCTTCACGCCGCAGAACCACGGCAGCGACGCCATGGAGGCGATCAACCGCACCTTCACGCCGGAATTCCGCAACCGGCTGGACACGGTGATCCAGTTCGCCGCCCTGGGCGAGGAGCAGGTGGCCCACGTGGTGGACAAGTTCATCGCCGAGCTGGAGGCGCAGCTCATGGACCGCCACGTCTCCATCGAGATCAGCGACAGCGCCCGCGCCTGGCTGGCGCGCGAGGGCTACGACCCGGCCATGGGCGCGCGGCCGATGGGGCGGGTCATCCAGGAGCACGTCAAGAAGCCGCTGGCCGACGAGCTGCTGTTCGGCGAACTGGCCGACGGGGGCCATGTGCTGGTCGACCGGGCGGACGAGGAGAGCGGCGGTCTGACCCTGAAGTGCACGCCACGGGTGGCGGCCAGTCGCAAGGGCGAGGAAGAGCCGGCCTGAGGCGTCGGCCTCGGGACCGGGGCGTCGTCGGAGAGGAGGCGGGAGTGCTGCGCGCCCCGCGGGCGCTGCGGCGGCGCGTCAGCCGCGCATGCGGTAGGTGATGCGACCCTTGCTCAGATCGTAGGGGGTGAGCTGCACCACCACGCGGTCACCGGCGGTGATGCGGATGTAGTGCTTGCGCATCTTGCCGGAGATGTGGGCCGTGACGATGTGGCCGTTATCCAGCTCCACGCGGAACATGGTGTTGGGGAGGGTCTCGAGGATCGTCCCCTCCATCTCGATATGGTCTTCTTTAGCCATCTGCGGCCGGAACCTCTCGCTGAGAAACAATGCGCCATTGTGCCGCAAGGCGCGCCGCATTTCAAAGCGCGTTCCCGTTCACTCCCGGGCGCCGGGAAGTTCCGTCTCCCACAGCGTCTCCAGCGACCGCCACTGACCGTTGACACGCACCTCCAGGGGTCGGAACCGCGCCTTGTAGGCCATGTTCGGCAGCTCCCGGATCCAGTAGCCGAGGTAGAGGTGGCTCAGCCCCATCTCCCGGGCCAGTTCCAGCTGCGCCAGGACCGCGAAGGTCCCGAGCCCGCGACGCGGCTCGTCGGGCTCGAAGAAGGTGTAGACCGCCGACAGGGCGTCATCCAGGACATCGGTGACGGCGACGCCGAGCAGCCGGTCGCCGCCGTCGCGCAGTTCCAGGAACCGGGTCTCGAACCAGTCGCAGGCGAGGAATCGCAGCAGGCTCTCGTCGCCGGATTCGTCCATGCCGCCGCCCGGATGGCGGTGCCGGAGGTAGCGCTGGTAGAGCGCGGTGTATTCCGGTCCATCCGACGGTGGCGCCAGTTGCCAGTGGAGGTCGTGGTTGTGGCGCTGATTACGGCGCTGGGCGCGATTCGGCCGGAAATCGGCCACCGGCACCCGCGCCGGGATGCAGGCGCCGCACGCCGGACAGTCGGGCCGGTAGATGAAGCAGCCGCTGCGGCGGAACCCCCGGGCCATGAGCTGGCTGTAGACGGCCCGCGACAGCGGCCGGTAGGGGTCGGCCAGACGCTGGATGGCGGTGCGCTCCGGCACGTAGGCGCATTCCTGCGGCGCGGTCTGAAAGAACATCAGGTGGCGGCGATCATCGATGCTCATGCGTTCTCCTGCGCGATGTCCGGCTCCAGATACCAGCGGCCCGTGCGGGCGGGTGTCGCCACAGCCTTCTCAAGCGTAGTAATGAATCGGTCACGCGGCCATTGTTCCGCCCCCATGCGGAACAGGTGCGGATTGCCCACCTGGGCGTCGATGAAGGCGAAACCCCAGCGCCGCAACTGGCGCGCCAGCATCACTAGGGCGATCTTGGAGGCGTCGGTGGCGCGGCTGAACATCGATTCACCGAAGAAGGCCGTGCCGAGGGCGACCCCGTAGAGACCGCCGACCAGTTCGCCCGAGGGGGCGCGGACCTCGACGGAATGGGCGTGACCCAGCTGGTGCAGGCGCTGGTAGGCCAGGCGCATGTCGGCGGTGATCCAGGTGCCGCCGTCGTCGCCCCGGGGGGCGGCGCAACCGGCGATGACGGCGTCGAAATCGTCGTCCAGGGTGATGCGGTATTCGCCGCGCCGCAGTCGCCGCGCCAGGCTGCGACTGACGTGGACGCCGTCGGGCCGGAAGACCGTGCGCGGGTTCGGCGACCACCAGAGGATCGGTTGGCCCTCGGCGAACCACGGGAAGATCCCGCGCCGATAGGCGGCCAGCAGACGCTCCGGGGCGAGATCGCCTCCGGCGGCGAGCAGGCCGTCGGGATCGCTCAGGGCGCGTTCGACGGGCGGGAAGTCGTCGGCGGGGGCGCCGTCGGGAATCCAGTGAAGCAGCATTCGGGACTCGGTGTCGGCGCCCGGTGGGCGGGGGAGATCAGCCTTTGCTGGAGAGGTTGTCCAGATAGCGCTCGGCGTCCAGCGCGGCCATGCAGCCGGTGCCGGCGGAGGTGATCGCCTGACGGTAGACATGGTCGGCGACGTCGCCGGCGGCAAAGACGCCCTCGACGCTGGTGGCGGTGGCGTTGCCCTGGGTGCCGCTGTTCACCTTCAGGTAGCCGTGGTCCATCTCCAGCTGGCCCTCGAAGAGGTCGGTGTTCGGCTTGTGGCCGATGGCGATGAAGATGCCGTGGATGTCGAGCTCCTTCGGATCACCCCCGTCGGTGGGCTTGATCCGCACCCCGGTGACCCCGCTGTTGTCACCGAGGATCTCGTCCACCGCGTGGTTCCACTCGACGCTGACATTGCCGTTCTCGATCCGGTCCATGAGCTTGTCGATGAGGATCTTCTCCGAACGGAAGTGGTCGCGGCGGTGGATCACGGTGACGTGGTCGGCGATGTTGGAGAGGTAGAGCGCCTCTTCCACGGCGGTGTTGCCGCCGCCAACCACCGCCACCTTCTGGTTGCGATAGAAGAAGCCGTCGCAGGTGGCGCAGGCGGAGACCCCCTTGCCCTGGAAGGTCTCTTCGGAGGGAATGCCGAGGTACTTCGCCGAGGCGCCGGTGGCGACGATGAGCGCGTCGCAGGTGTAGGTGGTGCCGGAGTCTCCGGTCAGGGTGAACGGGCGCTGGCCCAGATCGGCGCTGTTGATGTGGTCGAAGACCATCTCGGTGCCGAAGCGCTCGGCGTGCTTGCGCATGCGCTCCATGAGCTCGGGGCCCTGGGTGCCGTCGTGATCCCCGGGCCAGTTGTCCACCTCGGTGGTGGTGGTCAGCTGCCCGCCCTGCTGCAGGCCGGTGATCAGCACCGGCTCGAGATTGGCACGGGCGGCATACACGGCGGCGCTGTAACCGGCCGGACCTGAACCGAGGATGAGAAGCTGACAATGCCGGGTTTCGCTCATGATGGTAGACTCCCGCAGAGTGTTGAGTGGGTCCGTCGCGGCCCCGGAAGCGGGGCTTCGAATCCGGGCGCGTGGTGCCTGCAATGCGCCAATGGTACGCAACGGACCTTCCCCGGTAAAGCGGGCCATTCCCGTGCAATTCTGGTAAAATCCACTCCCGATTCAATGTGTTGAGTACGTTTTGAGCAGATCCACCGGCAACGGCGAGGGAGCCGCATGACGCGCCACATCCATCGAGGCCTGCGGGAAGGGGCCCTGTTCGTCCTCGGGGCGGCGGCGGTCTACATGCTGGTGGCCCTGTTCAGCTACGCCCCCGGCGACCCCGGCTGGTCCCACGCCGGCGAGGGCGGGACGCCATCCAACCTCGGCGGCATCGTCGGCGCCTGGTTCGCCGATCTCACCCTGTATACCTTCGGCTACATGGCCTACCTGCTGCCCCTGCTGGTGGCCTACGCCGGCTGGTGGCTGTCGCGCGAGGACTGGAGCGAGCGACTGGAGCGGCGCGAGGCCCTGATCCGCACCGGCGGCGGGATCCTGGTCGTGGTCGGCGGCGCGGGCCTGGCAGCCCTGCACTTCGGCGGTAACGAGGCGCTGCCCATGGGGGCCGGCGGTGTCATCGGCACCTCCACCGGCCTCGGCCTCATCACCGTGGTCGGTTTCCTCGGCGCCACGCTCTTCCTGCTGGCGCTCTTTCTCACCGGCGTCCCGCTGCTCACGCGCCTCTCCTGGTTCTGGCTCATGGACGTCACCGGGGCGCTGACCCTCCACGCCACCGAGCGGGTGCGCGAGAAGGGGGAGCTCTGGGGCCGCCGTCTGGGGGAGCGCTGGACCGAATGGCGCGCCCGCCAGCAGCGCCAGACCCGCTGGCGCGAGACCGAGCGCAAGGTGGAGGAGCGTCGCCGGCAGCCGGCCCCGCGCATCGAGCCGGTGGTGGAGGCGCCGGCGCCCAGTGAACGGGTGGAGCGGGAGAAGCAGACCGAGCTGTTCGAGGCGGAGCAGGGGGCGCTGCCGCCGCTCTCCATCCTCAACGAGG
The DNA here is from genome assembly GCA_964525685.1 of uncultured Ectothiorhodospiraceae bacterium. Classification (GTDB taxonomy): domain Bacteria; phylum Pseudomonadota; class Gammaproteobacteria; order Thiohalospirales; family Thiohalospiraceae; genus Thiohalospira. The sequence continues at coordinate 5,313 of CAZGJO010000091.1, forward strand.
GCAGCAATCAGACCAGCGCCATGTCGGAGGAGGCGCTGGAGGCGGTCTCGCGGCTGCTGGAGAAGAAGCTGGCCGACTTCGGTGTCGATGTCCAGGTGGTGGAGGTGCAGCCCGGGCCAGTGATCACGCGTTACGAGGTGGAGCTGGCCGCCGGGGTGAAGTCGTCCAAGATCAGCGGGCTGGCCACCGATCTGGCGCGCGCCATGTCGGTGAGCAGTGTGCGCGTGGTGGAGGTGATCCCGGGCAAGACGACCATCGGCCTGGAGATCCCCAACGAGCAGCGCGAGACCGTCTTTCTGGCCGATGTGCTGCGTTCGAAGGAATTCGAGGAGGCCGCTTCCCCGGTCTCCCTGGCGCTGGGCAAGGACATCAGCGGCCAGCCGGTGATGGCCGACCTGGCGAAGATGCCGCACCTATTGGTGGCCGGCGCCACCGGGACCGGCAAGTCGGTGGCGGTCAACGCCATGATCATGAGCCTGCTCTACCGGGCGCGCCCCGACGAGGTGCGGATGATCATGGTCGACCCGAAGATGCTGGAGCTGTCGGTCTACGACGGCATCCCGCACCTGCTGACCCCGGTGGTCACCGACATGAACGACGCCGCCGGTGCACTGCGCTGGTGTGTCGCCGAGATGGATCGCCGCTACAAGCTGATGGCGGCGCTGGGCGTGCGCAACCTCAACGGCTTCAACCGCAAGGTGGAAGAAGCGGCCGCGGCCGGCACACCGCTGGTGGACCCGCTGTACGACGGCGGCTCCAGCGATTCGGCCCCGCTGCTGGAGAAGCTGCCGACCATCGTCATCGTGGTGGACGAGTTCGCCGATCTCATCATGGTGGTGGGCAAGAAGGTGGAGGAGCTCATCGCCCGGCTCGCCCAGAAGGCGCGCGCGGCCGGCCTGCACCTGATCCTGGCCACCCAGCGGCCGTCGGTGGACGTCATCACCGGCCTGATCAAGGCGAACATCCCCACCCGGGTGGCCTTCCAGGTCTCCAGCAAGGTGGACTCCCGCACCATCCTCGATCAGGGCGGGGCGGAGCACCTGCTGGGCAATGGCGACATGCTCTACCTGCCCGGCGGGCGCCCCGTCCCGGAACGCGTGCACGGCGCATTTGTCGATGACAACGAGGTCCATCAGGTGGCCGAGTTTCTCAAGAAGACCGGAGAACCGGCGTACATCGAGAATCTCACCGAGGGCGGTGACAGCGGCGAGGGGCTGCTGCCCGGCGAGGCGGGGGAGGCGGACGGCGAGTCCGACCCCCTCTACGATCAGGCGGTCCAGATCGTCACCGAGAGCCGCCGTGCCTCCATCTCCGGGGTACAGCGGCGGCTGAAGATCGGCTACAACCGTGCGGCTCGGCTCATCGAGGAGATGGAGCGCGCCGGTGTCGTCACCCCCATGCAGTCCAACGGCGGGCGCGAGGTCATTGCACCGCCCCCGCCCGGCAACGAATGAGGAAAACGCGCATGTATCCTGTCCGGAAGTGTCTCGCCCTCCTGCTCCTGCTGGCTCTGGCGGCCCCGGCGACAGCCGATTCCGCCCGCGATCGCCTGGCCGACTTCTATCAGGAGGTGGAGACCATGGCCGCGACCTTCGAGCAGGTGCGCGTGCGCGACGACGGGCGCGAGACCGATCGCAGCGAGGGGCATGTCAGCATCCACCGCCCGGGGCGCTTCCGGTTCGAGTACACCGCGCCCTACGAGCAGCTCTACGTCTCCGACGGTGAGCAGGTCTGGTCCTATGACCCGGATCTCGCCCAGGTGCTGGTCCAGGGCATGGACGAGACGCTGGGCAGCACGCCGGCGGTCCTGCTCGCCGGGGAACAGCCGCTGGACGACGCCTTCTCCATGGTCGAGGCCGGCGCAGACGCCGGACGGCGCTGGGTGGAGCTGGAACCCCGGGACGGGACCACGGCGCAGTTCGAGCGGGTGCGCATCGGCTTCGACGGGGACGAGCTGCGAGTACTGGAGATCGTCGACACGGCCGGGCAGACGTCGCGCATGACCTTCGACGATGTCCGCTACGGGGCCGATGTCGATGACAGCCTGTTCGAGTTCGTCGCCCCGGAAGGGGTGGACGTGGTGGACGGCACGGAGCGCTGATCGACCCATGGCGGAAAGCGATGATCTCTTCGCCGGGGAGGCGGCCGGACTGCAGCCGCTGGCGGAGCGGATGCGGCCGCGCTCGCTGGCGGAGTTCCACGGTCAGGACCATCTGCTGGCCGAGGGCAAGCCGCTGCGCCGTGCGGCCGAGGGCGGGCAGCTCCACTCCTGTATCTTCTGGGGGCCGCCGGGGACCGGCAAGACCACCCTGGCGCGCCTGCTGAGCCACCACGCCCGGGCGCGTTTCGTCAGTCTCTCGGCCGTCTTCTCCGGCGTGCGCGACATCCGCCAGGTGGTGGATGAGGCGCAGAGCCGGCGTCTGGCCGGCGAGGGGACGCTGCTCTTCGTCGACGAGGTCCACCGCTTCAACAAGGCGCAGCAGGACGCCTTTCTGCCCCACGTGGAAGACGGCACCTTCGTGTTCGTCGGCGCCACCACCGAGAATCCGTCGTTCGAGCTGAACAACGCGCTGCTCTCGCGGGCCCGGGTCTACGTGCTCGAGCCGCTGGGGAGCGAGGCCATCCGCGCCATCGTCGATGACGCCCTCGAGGATCGCGAGCGCGGGCTGGGGGAGGCCGGCTACCGGATGGCGGAGGCGGAGCGCGACCGCCTGGCCGAGCTGGCCGACGGCGATGCCCGCCGTGCTCTGAACATCCTTGAGGTCGCCGCCAG
>CAZGJO010000092.1:0-7974 GCA_964525685.1 uncultured Ectothiorhodospiraceae bacterium
CCGTCTCGCCGTTGCCGGCGCAGGCCGCCAGCAACAGGGCCAGCGCCCCGCTGCTCACCCGTTTCAGGCCCTTCGGCATGGTCTCTGCTCTCCGATACCCTTCATGTCGCCTCACCCACATCGGCCAGCTCCCGAACCACGGCAGTGGCGAAGGCCCCGCGCGGGAGTTCGAAGGCCAGCAGCAGGTCGTTATCCTCCCACCACCAGGTGAAGTCGCCCGGGACCAGTCGCAACGACCGCCGCTCCAGACGCAGGCCGGCCTCTTCCAGCCCGGCCCGCAATGCCGTCTCGTCGGCCAGCACCTCCGCCTCGCCCGGTGCCAGCGGCCCGTCGCCGCGCCCCCAGAGCGGGCCCGAGGGGTGGACATCCCCCTGTTTCAGGCGCGCCTCGATGGTGGCATCCACCTCCTCCGGGATGAAGAAGCTGGCACTGCCCGCAAGCATCAGCGGCTCCCCGGGGTGCGCCCGCTGCCAGCTGCCGTCGGCCACCCGCGCGGCCAGGACGCGATTGAAGAGCCGGGAGCGTGCCGCCGACAGCAGCAGGTCCCGCGGGCCCCGGCGGCGCTCCCCGGCGAACCAGGCCCGCGCCTGTGCCAGGTTGCCGCCGTCGCGACCGAAGCGCTGGGGACCGAAATAGTTGGGAACGCCCTCGGCGGCCACCCGTTCCAGGCGCTGTTCCAGGGCCGCATCGTCGCCCTCGACATCGCGCAGCCGCAGACGGAAGCGGTTGCCCTGATGGCTGCCCCGGCGCAGCTTGCGCCGATGGCGCGTCGCGTGCAGCAGGACGGCGCCCTCCGGCAAACCGGCGTGCCAGTCCGGCTCCGCCTGCCCGGCCAGATCCACGGAGAACCACTGGCGGGTCACGGCGTGGCGATCCTTGCGCCCGCTGTAGCCGACCCGTCGACCATCGACCCCGGCCACCCGCGCCAGCGCGCCGGCCACGGCATCGCTGTTCAGACCGCGCTTCTCCACCTGAAGAAGGGCGTGCTGGCCCTCGCCATCGGGCTCGAAGCCGAGGCGCTCCTCGACCTCGAAGTCCGCCGGTTCGCGCCGCAGTTCGGCGCGCACCGGCGGGTGGCCCTGGGCCCGGGGGCCCAGCAGGTCCTCGGGTCGGCTCACGAGACACTCCGGAGCAGGACCACCGCATGGCAGGCGATGCCCTCGCCGCGCCCGATGGGGCCGAGCCGTTCGGTGGTGGTCGCCTTGACGTTCACGTCGCCGACCGCCAGTCCGAGATCGGCGGCGATGTTGGCCGCCATGGCGGCCACATGCGGCCCCAGTTTCGGGGCCTGGGCCACCACGGTGAGATCCGTGTTCAGTGGCGCCCAACCGGCGCCGGCCACCTCGTCACTCACCCGGCGCAGGAGCGCGCGGCTGTCGGCACCGGCCCATTGCGGATCGGTATCGGGGAAGTGGCGGCCGATATCGCCCAGGGCGGCGGCCCCGAGCAGGGCATCGCACAGCGCGTGCAGGACCACATCGCCATCCGAGTGGGCCACCAGCCCGCGGTCGTGGGGGATGCTCTCTCCCCCCAGGACGACATGGTCACCGCTTCCGAAACGGTGAACGTCGAAGCCGTGGCCGCTGCGCCTCGAGGGTCGCCGTCGCCTGCTGGGCGAGGTAGTCGGCGGCGGTGCACCGGTCCGCCGGCCGGGTGATCTTCAGGGTGTCGGCGGTGCCCTCGACCATGCGCGGCCGATGGCCCGCCCACTCCACCGCCGAGGCCTCGTCGGTGATCGCCGCGCCCGCCTCCAGCGCCCCGCGCAGAGCCTCGCGCAGCAGGCCCAGCCGGAACATCTGCGGGGTCAGGGCGCGCCAGAGGCCGGTGCGATCCACCGTCGCCTCGACACCGCCCTCGGCATCGGCCCGCTTGATGGTGTCGTGGATGGGCAGGCCCAGCAGCCCGCCGACGGGATCGCCCTCCAGCTCGTGGACAAGCGTGGCCACATCGGCCGGGCGCAGGCAGGGACGAGCGGCGTCGTGCACCAGCACCCAGTCCTCGGCGGCGGCTTCGGCGGCCAGCACATCCAGGGCGGCGAGCACCGAGTCGGCGCGCTCGGCGCCACCCACCGCGGTCCGCAGCGGCACGGGCAGATCCAGGGGCAGGGCGGCGAACTCCCGATCCTCGGGTCCGACGGCCACCACGATGCCGGACAGGCCCGGGTGGCCCGCCAGCCGCTCCAGGGTATGCGCCAGCACCGGGCGCCCCACCAGATCCAGATACTGCTTCGGTCGCTCGGCGCCCATGCGGCGACCACTGCCCGCGGCGGGCACCACCACCCAGTAGCGCGGTCCCGAGGCCGGGTCAGTCATCGTCGTCCACCACCAGGAAGAAGGTCTCGTCCTCGTGGACCATGCCGAGTTCGCTGCGCGCCCGCTCCTCGATGGCATCCAGGCCGCGCCGCAGATCTTCCACCTCGGCGGCCAGGGCGCGGTTGCGTTCCGCCAGCTCGCGATTCTCGCGGCGCTGCTCCTCGACGGCCCGTTCCAGGTGCCAGACCTCCGGCAGACCGCCCTCCCCCGACCAGAGCCGGAACTGCAGGGCCAGTGTCAGGACCGCCAGGAGGACCAGCAACCAGCGCATGGGGTGCGATCAACCTCCGGACCGGGGATAGATGCCGGCGCCGGGATAGCGGGCCTGCGTCCCGAGGGCCTCCTCGATGCGCATCAGCCGGTTGTACTTGGCCACCCGGTCGGAACGCGACAGGGAGCCGGTCTTGATCTGACCGCAGCCGGTGGCCACGGCGAGGTCGGCGATGGTGGTGTCCTCGGTCTCGCCGGAGCGGTGGGAGACCACGGCGGTATAGCCGGCGTCGTGGGCCATGGCGATGGCCTCCAGGGTCTCGGTGAGGGTCCCGATCTGGTTGAACTTGATGAGGATGGAGTTGGCCACGCCGCGTTCGATGCCCTCCTTCAGGATGGCGGTGTTGGTCACGTAGAGGTCGTCGCCCACCAGCTGGACACGCTCGCCGAGACGCCGGGTAAGCTCTTCCCAGCCTTCCCAGTCGCCCTCGTCCAGGCCGTCCTCGATGGTAACGATGGGATACTGCTTCACCCACCCCTCCAGATAGTCGATCATGCCGCCGGCATCGAGGCTGCGCTTCTCCGAGGCAAGTTCGTAGCGGCCGTCACGGTAGAACTCGGAGCTGGCGGTGTCGAGGCCGAGGGCAATGTCACTGCCCGGGCGGTAGCCGGCGCCCTCGATGGCCTCGAGGATCACCTCGATGGCCGCCTCGTTGGAGGGCAGGTCGGGGGCGAAACCGCCCTCGTCGCCGACGCCGGTGCTCAGGCCGCGCTTGTTGAGGACCTTCTTCAGCGCATGGAAGGTCTCGGCCCCGTAGCGCACCGCCTCGGCCAGGCTCGACGCCCCCACCGGGACGATCATGAACTCCTGCAGGTCCACGGAGTTGTCGGCGTGGGAGCCGCCGTTGACGATGTTCATCATCGGCACCGGCATCACCGACGGCGCGGTGTCGCCGGCCAGGTAGGCATACAGCGGCTGCCCGGCGGCATCGGCGGCGGCGTAGGCGGCGGCCATGGAGACGGCGAGCAGCGCATTGGCGCCGAGGTGGCCCTTGTTGTCGGTGCCGTCCAGCGCGATCAGCTTGCGGTCGAGGCCGGTCTGATCGGCGGCGTCGAACCCCTTCAGCGCCTCGGCGATGGGGCCGTTGATGTTGGCCACCGCCCGGCGCACGCCCTTGCCGAGGTAGCGGTCCGCCTCGCCGTCGCGCAGCTCCAGGGCTTCGCGCTGTCCGGTGGAGGCGCCGGAGGGCACCGCCGCGGTACCGAAGCCACCGCCGGCGAGCCGGACCTCGGCCTCCACGGTGGGGTTCCCGCGGGAATCGAGGATCTCACGGGCGTGGATCCGACTGATGGCGGTCTGCTGTTCGCTCATGCTGTACGCTCCCCTGTCTGCATCTGTTTGGTGTTCGGTTACCCGTTGCGCCCGGCCCGCCGAGCGGCCGCGTTGACGAAGCCGGAGAAGAGCGGGTGGCCGTCACGCGGGGTGGAAGTGAATTCCGGGTGGAACTGGCAGGCGACGAACCAGGGATGGTCCGGCAGCTCCACCACCTCCACCAGGGAGCCGTCCATGGAGCGCCCGGCGATGGCCAGCCCGGCGCCCTCGAGGACCTCCTGATAGTGATTGTTGAACTCGTAGCGGTGGCGGTGGCGCTCCACCACCACGTCGCGCCCGTAGAGCTCGTGCACCCGGGAGCCCTCGACCAGCTGGCACGGCTGGCCGCCGAGGCGCATGGTACCGCCGAGATCGGAGCTGGCGTCGCGCTGTTCCACCCGCCCATCGGCGGTGGTCCACTCGGTGATCAGGCCGATGACCGGGTGCACGGTGTTCGGATTGAACTCGGTGGAGTGGGCCCCTTCCAGACCCGCCCGGTTGCGGGCGAACTCGATGACCGCCACCTGCATGCCGAGGCAGATGCCGAGGTAGGGGATGCCGTCCTCGCGGGCCCGGCGCACGGCCGCCAGCTTGCCCTCCACGCCGCGCTCGCCGAAGCCGCCCGGCACCAGGATGGCGTCGGCCTCCGCCAGGGCGTCGGTGCCCTCGCTCTCCAGCGCCTCGGAATCGACGTACTCGATCCGCACCCGGTGGCCGGTCTTGAGGCCGGCGTGGATCAGCGCCTCGGAGAGGGACTTGTACGCCTCGGTGAGCTCCACATACTTGCCGACCATGGCCACGGTCACCGTGTCGCTGTGCCGGGCCAGGGCGTCCACCACCGCTTGCCACTCGCCGAGGTCGGCCGGCGCCGGGGTCAGATGCAGCTTTTCGGCCACGATGTTGTCCAGCCCCTCGGCGTGGAGCAGCAGCGGAATGCGGTAGATGCTGTCGGCATCCACGGCGCTGAAGACCGCGCGCTCGTCGGTGTTGGTGAACAGCGCGATCTTGCGCCGCTCGTCCGCCGGCACGGGGTGCTCGGCGCGGCACAGCAGGACATCGGGCTGGATGCCGATGGAGCGCAGCTCCTTCACCGAGTGCTGAGTCGGCTTGGTCTTCAGCTCCCCGGCGGTGGCGATCCACGGCAGCAGGGTCAGGTGCATGAAGATGGCGTTCTCCGCGCCCAGCTCCACCCGCATCTGCCGGATCGCCTCCAGGAAGGGCAGCGACTCGATGTCGCCGACGGTGCCGCCGATCTCCACCATGGCGACATCGGCCCCCTCCGCACCCTCGCGAACCATGCGCTTGATCTCGTCGGTGATGTGCGGGATGACCTGAACCGTGCCGCCGAGGTAGTCGCCGCGCCGCTCCTTCTGGATAACGTTCTCGTAGACCCGGCCGGTGGTGAAGTTGTTGTGCCGGCTCATGGTGGTACGCACGAAGCGCTCGTAATGGCCGAGGTCGAGATCGGTCTCGGCGCCGTCCTCGGTGACGAACACCTCGCCGTGCTGGAACGGGCTCATGGTGCCGGGGTCGACGTTGATGTAGGGATCGAGCTTGAGCAGGGTCACCCGCAGGCCGCGGGATTCGAGGATGGCGGCCAGCGAGGCCGCGGCGATGCCCTTGCCCAGGGAGGAGACCACGCCGCCGGTGATGAAGATATACTTGGTCATGTGCTCGGATCCATAAACCGTCAATTCTCGAACTTTTCCCGGCCGCTTGCAATCGAGGGCCGGAAGCGGACCACCCAGCCGGTCTGGCCGGGGCGCGCCAGCGCATCCACGGCCGTGGCGATCCCCGCCAGGGCCAGCGGCCCTTCGGGGCCATGGACCACCGGCCAGTAGGGACGCAGCCACGGCGGCACACCGGCCAGGCGCAGCAATTCAACGATGCGCTGCCGCCCTTCGGCCAACGGCAGCCGTTCGCCCGGCCGGGCCGGCGCCAGCTCCAGGGGGCCGTAGCCCGATGGCAGGTGGAGCCCCTCCCCGGCCAGCGGCACGGCCTCCACCGACCCGCCGGACCAGGCCACCGGCTCCCCCGGCCGCCATTCGATCCGGGGCGGCGGGGGCGGCAGCGGCGGCAGCACCACCACCCGGTCCCGGTGCCGACGCGCCTCGCCGCCACTCCAGACCACCCGGGGGGCGGCGTCGCTGCCGGCGCCGGCCACACAGTCCAGGATGGTGGCCAGGCGGCGGCTGTTGGGCGCCGGGATCCCCTGCCGCTCGACGGCCCGACGCAGGACCATCAGGGCGCGTTCCCGGGGCCGTTTCACAAGGCCGACGGCATCCAGACCGCCATCGGCGAACCCCAGTCGGGACAGTTCGTCATCGGCCCGCTCGCGCTCGGCCTCGGCCGCTCCCGCCACCAGCCGCGCGCTGCGTGCCATGGCCGACGCCACACCGGGCCGCCGCCGCGCCAGCTGCGGCAGGATGGTATGGCGCACGAAGTTGCGCTCCGGCTCCGGGCGCTCATTGCCGGGGTCCTCGATCCAGCTCAGCCCCTCGGCCGTCAGCCAGTCGTGCAATTCGGCGCGTCCCCACGCCAGCAGCGGCCGCCCGAGCCAGCCGACCCCCATGGGCCGATGGGCCGGCATACCGGCCAGCCCCCGGGGACCGGCGCCGCGCATCAACTGTAGCAGAACCGTCTCGGCCTGATCATCGGCGTGGTGGCCGGTGAGCAGGGTCTCCCCGGGGAACAGGGCTTGCTGCAGGGCGTGGTAGCGCGCCTTGCGCGCCGCCCCCTCCGGGGCCTCGCGCGCAGCGGCCGTGGCATCCACTCGAAAGCAGGCATACGCCAGGCCCAGCCGCCCGGCCTCGGCCCGGCAGTGTTCCGCCCAGTCGTTGGCGGCGGCATGGAGACCATGGTGGACGTGCAGCACCCGGATGGGTGCGGCGGGCCGGCACTGATGGAGGGCGTGCAACAGGGCGGTGGAGTCCCCTCCCCCGCTGAAGGCCACGGCCCAGCCCCGGCTTGCCGGCAGCTCCGTCAGGGCCGCCCTCAGCGCCTTCACGCCGAAGGCCATGGGGGTGCCTAGCCGGCCTCGTGGTAGCGGCCGTAGCCGTTCAACCGCTGCTGTCGATGGTCGAGCAGCTGGTCGGTGTTCATGCCCTCGAGATGGTCCAGGGCATCGACCAGGCTCTGCTGCAGATTGGCGGCCATGGTCTCCACATCGCGATGGGCGCCGCCCAGCGGCTCCTTGACGATCCCGTCGATGAGGCCCAGATCACGGATGCGCTCGGCGGTGATGCCCATGGCATCGGCCGCCTCCGGCGCCTTCTCGGCGCTCTTCCAGAGGATGGAGGCGCAGCCCTCCGGCGAGATCACCGAATAGGTGCTGTACTGCAGCATCTGCACCCGGTCCCCGACCCCGATGGCCAGCGCCCCGCCGGAACCGCCCTCGCCGATGACGGTGCAGACGATGGGTGTCTTGAGTTCCGCCATGGCCAGCAGGTTGTGGGCGATGGCCTCGCTCTGCCCGCGCTCCTCGGCGTCGATCCCCGGGTAGGCGCCGGGGGTGTCGATGAAGGTCAGCACCGGCATGCGGAAACGCTCGGCCATGTGCATCAACCGCAGCGCCTTGCGATACCCCTCCGGGCGCGGCATGCCGAAGTTGCGGCGCACCTTCTCCTTGGTGTCGCGGCCCTTCTGCTGGCCGATGACCATCACCGGGCGCCCCTCCAGCCGCGCCACGCCGCCGACGATGGCGGGGTCGTCGGCGAAGGCGCGATCGCCGTGGAGCTCCTCGAAGTCGGTGAAGATCCGCTCGACGTAATCGAGGGTGTAGGGCCGCATGGGGTGGCGCGCCATCTGGGCGATCTGGCCCGGGGTGATATGGGAGAAGATGTCGCGGGTCAGGGACTCGCTCTTCTTCTGCAGCCGGGCGATCTCGTCGTTGATATTGACGCCGGTGTCACCGCCCACGTGGCGAAGCTCGTCGATCTTCGCCTCGAGTTCGGCGATGGGCTGTTCGAAATCCAGGAAGTTCAGGTTCATGGGCAGTTCCAGTCCGGTCCGGGGGCGTCGTGGCCGGTGGGGGGGGGGGGGGGGGGGGGGGGGGGGGGGGGGGGGGGGGGGGGGGGGGGG
>CAZGJO010000093.1:0-7950 GCA_964525685.1 uncultured Ectothiorhodospiraceae bacterium
CCTGCAGGCGCACGCCTTCGCCCTGCTCGCCGGCAACACCGCCGTCCCGGCGGAGCGGCGGCTGGCCATGGTCGCCACCCTGAGCGACGCCGCCGGTACCCCGGGGATGGTCGGCGGCCAGGCGCTGGACATCGACGCCGTGGGACGCGACGCCGACCAGGCCACCCTGGAGGCCATGCATCGGCGCAAGACCGGCGCCCTGATCCGGGCCAGCGCCACCCTCGGCGCCCAGGCCGCCGGCGCCGACGACGCCACCCTGGCGGCGGTGGACCGCTACGCCGCCGGTCTCGGCCTCGCCTTCCAGATCCAGGACGACATCCTCGACGTCACCGGCGACGCCGCCACCCTCGGCAAGGCGGGCGGCGCCGACGCCGCCCGCGACAAACCGACCTACCCGGCCCTGCTCGGCCTCGACGGCGCCCGGGCCCACGCCGAAGCCACCGCCGCCGACGCCGAGGCCGCGCTGGACGGCCTCGGCCCGGCCTTCGAGCCGCTGCGCGAACTGGTCCGTTACGTCATCGAGCGCGACCACTGAACTTGCCTGTTTCGGGCCGAAAGCGCATCATTAACGGTTTACGGTCGAACGCTCGAGACATGTCCCACGGCGCCTACCCCCTGCTGGAAAGCATCCACGACCCCGCCGATCTCCGCGCGCTGCCCGAGAACCGACTGGGGGAGCTGGCCGGCGAGCTGCGCCGTTTCCTGGTGGAGTCGGTGGCGAACACCGGCGGCCACCTGTCGGCGGGGCTCGGCACCGTTGAATTGACCATCGCCCTGCACCGCATCTTCCAGACCCCGGAGGACCGCCTGGTCTGGGACGTGGGCCACCAGAGCTACCCGCACAAGATCCTCACCGGCCGGCGCGAGGCCATGGGCACCATGCGCCAGCACGGCGGGCTGTGCGGCTTCCCCAACCGCGACGAGAGCCCCTACGACACCTTCGGCGTCGGCCACTCCAGCACCTCCATCAGCGCGGCGCTGGGCATGGCCCTGGCGAACCGCGAGACACACCCGGAGCGACGCGCCGTGGCGGTCATCGGCGACGGCGCCATGACCGCCGGCATGGCCTTCGAGGCGCTCAACCACGCCGGCGACGTCGACGCCAACCTGCTGGTGATCCTCAACGACAACGACATGTCCATCTCGCCCAACGTCGGCGGGATGTCCAGCTACCTGGCGCGGGTCCTCTCCGGACGGATGTACGCCGGCATGCGCGAGGGCAGCAAGAAGGTGCTCTCCATCATGCCGCCGATGTGGGAGCTGGCGCGGCGCGCCGAGGAGCACGTCAAGGGCATGGTGGTGCCGGGCACCCTGTTCGAGGAGCTCGGCTTCAACTACATCGGCCCCATCGACGGCCACGATCTGCCCGCCCTGCTGCGCACGCTGGAGAACCTGCGCCGGCTGGAGGGGCCGCAGTTCCTCCACCTGGTCACGCGCAAGGGCAAGGGCTACGAGCCGGCGGAAGAGGCCCCGACCCGCTACCACGGGGTCGGCCGCTTCGACCCGGAGGACGGCACCCTGGAGACCGGGGCCGCGCCGACCGGTCCGAGCTACACCCGGATCTTCGGTGACTGGCTGGAGGCCGCCGCCGCGCGCGACGAGCGGATCCACGCCATCACCCCGGCCATGCGCGAGGGATCCGGGCTGGTGGGCTTCGCCGAGCACTTCCCGCAGCGCTACCACGACGTCGGCATCGCCGAACAGCACGCGGTGACGCTGGCGGCGGGCATGGCGTGCGAGGGGCTGAAGCCGGTGGTGGCCATCTACTCCACCTTCCTGCAGCGCGCCTACGACCAGGTCATCCACGACGTCGCCCTGCAGGGGCTGGACGTCCTGTTCGCCATCGATCGCGGCGGCCTGGTGGGGCCGGACGGTCCGACCCATGCCGGCAGCTTCGATCTGAGCTATCTGCGCTGCATCCCGAACATGGTGGTCATGGCGCCGGCGGACGAGGCGGAATGCCGGGCCCTGCTGCAGACCGGACTGGAGCACCCCGGCCCGGCGGCGGTGCGCTACCCGCGCGGTGGCGGGCCGGGGCGGCTGCCTGCGGACCCCGCCTCCACGCCCCCGGCGACGCTGCCGTTGGGACGCGGCGAGGTGCGCCGGACGGGTCGCAGGGTGGCCATCCTCGCCTTCGGCACCGTGCTCGAACCGGCACTGGAGGTGGCCGAGGCGCTGGACGCCACGGTGGCCAGCATGCGCTTCGTCAAACCGCTGGACACCGCGCTGGTGGACCAGCTGGCCGGGGAGCACGAGCTGCTGGTCACGGTGGAGGAGAACGCCCGCGACGGGGGGGCCGGCAGCGCCGTGCTGGAACACCTGAGCACGCGCGCCGACGGCCCCGCCACGCTGGTCCTCGGGCTGCCCGACCGGTTCCAGGAGCACGGGGACCGCCACGAGCTGCTGGCGGAGGCGGGCCTCGATGCCGCCGGCATCCGCCATGCCATCGAGGCGCGCCTGGCCGCGCCCGGCCCCTGACCAGGATTGGACTCGGTCTAACTTGACCTATATACTTGGATAATCATGAGCGCCCTGTATACCGCCCGCATCGTCACCGACTTCGCCGCCGCGCACCAGCTGCACGGCTACGACGGTCCGTGTGCCCGCCTCCACGGCCACAACTGGAAGGTCGAGGTGGAGGCGGAGTGCCGCGACCTCAACGACATCGGCATCAGCATCGACTTCAAGGATCTCAAGACCGCGACCCGGGAGCTCACCGAGGCCCTGGACCACCGCAACCTCAACGAGATCCCGCCGTTCGACCGCGAGAACCCGACGGCCGAGAACATCGCCGCCTGGCTCTACCGGGAGCTCGGCGCGAAACTGAACGACGGGCGCGTGCGGGTGCGTTCGGTCACCCTGTGGGAGACCGAACGCGCCTGTGTGCGCTATTCGGAGGACTGACCCCATGAGCGACCAGCAGCCCACCATCGAGGACGTCCAGGCCAGCGCCGATGTCCGCAACATCCCCATCAACAAGGTCGGGATCAAGGACATCCGCCACCCGGTGCGGGTGCGCGACCGCAACGGCGGCGAGCAGCACACCATCGCCAATTTCAACATGTACGTGAACCTGCCGCACAACTTCAAGGGCACGCACATGTCGCGGTTCGTGGCCATCCTCAACGACCACGACTACGAGATCACGGTGAAGTCGTTCAAGGACATGCTGCGGGAGATGACCCACACCCTCGAGGCCGAGGCGGGTCACATCGAAATGAGCTTCCCCTACTTCGTCAACAAGCAGGCCCCGGAGAGCGGCGTCCAGAGCCTGATGGACTACGACGTCACCTTCATCGGCGACTTCACCGAGGGCAAGCCGCAGATGACCCTCAAGGTGCAGGTGCCGGTGACCAGCCTCTGCCCCTGTTCCAAGAAGATCAGCGAGTACGGCGCCCACAACCAGCGCTCGCACATCACCGTGGCGGCGCAGACCCGCGACTTCGTCTGGATCGAGGAGATCATCAACATGGTGGAGCAGGAGGCCTCCTGCGAGCTCTACGGCCTGCTCAAGCGCCCCGACGAGAAGTACGTCACCGAACGCGCCTACGACAACCCGAAGTTCGTCGAGGATGCCGTGCGCGACGTCGCCGCGCGGCTCAACGCCGACCCGCGCATCGCCGGCTACGTGGTGGAATCGGAGAACTTCGAGTCCATCCACAACCACTCGGCCTACGCCCTCATCGAGAAGGACAAGGTGGCCGAGGGGTTCGACGTGCTCGACTGAGCCCGCCGCTCAGTTGGAACGAATGCGGTAGTTCTCCCCCCGTCGCTCGTTCAGATCGACCTTCACATTCGGGCCCCAGCCATGGAGGGTGTCATGGGCGCGAATGTAGAGTGTATCGACATCGCGCGGGATACGGATGTCGCGGAGGGTACTGATGCGCTCGGCGGCCTGGCGGCGCGGGTTGTGGAAGCGCTCCTCGCCGAGCACCTCGCGGTCGGGGGTGCGAACCTGCCAGCGGTCGAGGAAATGGTAGTCGCCCTCGTCGTCGTGGCTGAGGGTCGCTGTGACATGCCAGTGGCGCGCCTCCTGCCTGAGTTCGACCCAGGTCACCTCCGGCTTGCCGGCATGCGCCGCAATCGGCGGCAACAGCAGCCCCGCCAGCAGCACCATAATGGGGACAGTCCCCTTTTTCGTTACCGTCACCATGTTCACACCCCCGGAAAAGGGGACGGTCCCCTTTTTCAGTCCCTTCATACCAGAGTCAGGGCCCAGTGCGCCAGATGCAGCACGCCCAACGCCATCAGGCCGGCGGCGATGTCGTCGAGCATCACGCCCCAGCCGCCGGGCAGGTTGCGGTCGATCCAGCCCACCGGCGGCGGCTTGACGATGTCGAAGAAGCGGAAGGCGATGAAGCCGGCGAGCGCCCACTCCCAGCCCAGCGGCAACGCCGCCATGGCGACCAGATAGCCGGCGACCTCATCCCAGACGATGGCCGGGTGGTCGTGGACACCGAGGACCCGGCCGGTGCGGCCGCACAGCCAGACCCCGACCAGGGTAATGGCGACCACCGCCAGCAGGTAGCCGACCAGCGGCAGGTGGGCCAGCGGCCACCACAGCGCGACGCCGATCAGGGTGCCGACGGTGCCCGGCGCCTTCGGCGACAGGCCGGTGCCGAAGCCCAGCGAGAGCAGATGGCCGGGGTCGCGCAGCAGGGCCGGACTCGGGGGGGCGGGCTTGTCGCTCATGTCGATCCTCCGCGGAAGTGATCGTGGCCGCTGACGGCCGGGGTGGTGGCGCGGCCATCGGCATCGACCAGCCGCAGACCGGGGGCGGCCTCGATGGTGCCGATGCGGGTCACCGCGAGGCCGGTGCCGGAACCAGTGTCGGAGCCGAGGCCGGATTCGGCGCCGAAGGCCGCCTCGGCGGCGGCCGGGTCGGCGCAGGTGAACAGCAGCTCGTAGTCGTCGCCGCCGTGGAGGGCGGCGTCGAACGCCGCCTCGGCGCCGAGGGCGGCGGTGGCGGCCGGCGACACCGGGAGCGCCGCCGCCTCCAGCGTCGCACCGACGCCGCTGGCGGTGAGGATGTGGCCGAGATCGGCGAGCAGACCGTCGGAGATGTCGACGGCGGCGGAGGCGGTGGCCAAAAAGGTGGCCAAAAAGGGGACAGTCCCCTTTTTTCTCGAAAAAAGGGGACTGTCCCCTTTTTGGCCACCTTTTTGGCCCAGCCGAGGCTCCGGAAAGTAGTAACGCCCCAGCAGGGTCTCCGCCACGGCCGCCTCGGGCGCGACCTCCCCCAACGCCACCCGCAGTCCGGCCAGACCTTCGCCGAGGCGGCCGGTGACGAAGATGCCGTCGCCCGCCCGCGCACCGTCGCGGCGCAGTGGACGTTCACTCCAGCCGGCGACGCCGACGGTGATGGTCAACGGTCCCCGGGTGGTGTCGCCGCCCACCAGCGCCACGTTGTGGGTGCGCGCCAGGGCGCCGAAGCCCTCGGCGAAGGCGGCCAGCCAGTCGGGATCGGCCTCGGGCAGGGTCAGGGCCAGGGTGGCCCAGGCCGGTTCGGCGCCCATGGCGGCGAGGTCAGAGAGATTCACCGCCAGCGCCTTGTGGCCGATGGCGGCGGGCTCGGCGCCGTCGGGGAAGTGGCGGCCGGCGACCAGGGTATCGGTGGCCCAGACCAGGCGGCGGCCGTCCTCGGAACTCCGCAGAACCGCTCCATCGTCGCCGACGCTGCATTCGACATCGTCCCGCGGCGCCCCGACATGGGCGAAGTAGCGGCCGATGAGCTCGAATTCGTTCACTTCGGCCCCGGCCACCGGCTCACGGCCCGGGATTGGCGCCGATCTCCACCGCACGGATGGCGTGGGCGGCCCGGTCGAGGATGGCGTTGACGTAGCGGTGACCCTGCTCACCGCCGAACTGCTTGGCCAGTTCCACCGCCTCGCTGATCACCACCCGCCACGGCACCTCCGGACGGTCCAGCAGCTCGAAGGCGCCGAGGCGCAGGATGGCGCGCTCCACCGGATCCACCAGTTGCAGCTCGCGATCGAGGTAGGGGCTGATGGCCGCGTCGATGCGCACCAGATCCGCCGGGACCCCGTGGATCAGCGTGCTGAAGTAGTCATGGTCGGCCCCGTCCGCGGCCTGGGTCTCGAGGATGTGGCGTTCCACCTCACCCACGTTGTTGCCGGTGAGCTGCCACTGATAGAGCCCCTGCACCGCCGCCCGCCGGGCGCGGTGCCGTTCGCGGGAGGCCTTCAAGAACCACCGCCCCCCAGACCGCGCAGGCAGTTGGCCGTCTCGATGGCGGAGATGGCCGCCTCGGCACCCTTGTTGCCCGCCTTGGTGCCGGCGCGCTCGATGGCCTGCTCGATGGAATCGACCGTCAGCACCCCGAAGGCCACCGGCAGGTCCTCCTCCAGGCTCACCTGCGCCAGCCCCTTGGAGCACTCGCCGGCGACATAGTCGAAGTGCGGCGTACCGCCCCGGATCACGCATCCCAGGGCGATGATGGCGTCGAAGCGTCCGGCCCGCGCCAGTCGGCGCGCCGCCAGCGGCATCTCGTAGGCGCCGGGGACCAGCACCTGCTCGATGTCGGCCTCCTTCACACCGTGGCGCGTCAGGGTATCCAGCGCGCCATCGCGCAGCCGACCGACGATGAAGTCGTTGAAGCGGCCCACCACCAAGCCGACGCGCAGACCGGCGGCCTGGAAATCCCCCTCATGGGTCGTGATGCTCATGGTTCCACCCCTTCGTTCAGTTGTTGTCGTTGCCGTCGACGTACTCCACCACCTCCAGGCCGTAGCCGGAGAGGGCGTGGAGACGCTTCGGCGCACTCAGCACACGCATCCGGCGTACGCCGACCTCGGTGAGGATCTGGGCGCCGATGCCGTAGGTGCGCAGGTCGTCACTGGCGCCCTCCCCCGGCAGCTCGACGCCCTGGTCGCGCAACTCCCAGTCGCGCAGGCGATTGAGCATGGCCTGCTCGTTCTCCGGCGGCCGCAGGATCACCGCCACCCCGCTCTCCGCCTCGGCCAGCCGCGCCAGGGCATCGTCCAGCGGCCAGCCGCACTCACCACGCCGGCTCAGCACCGCATCGCAGAGGCCGTCGTGGACGTGCACCCGCACCAGCGTCGGCGTCTCCGGCTCCGGCTCGCCCTTCACCAGCGCCCAGTGCAGGCGCTGATCACTGAGATCGCGGAAGGCGATCATGCGGAATTCGCCGTGGGCCGTCGGCATGCGGGTATCGGCGACCCGCTCCACGGTCTGCTCGTTGCGCAGCCGGTACTCGATGAGATCGGCGATGGTCCCCATGCGCAGGCCGTGTTCTGCAGCGAAGGCCTCCAGGTCGGGACGGCGCGCCATGGTGCCGTCCTCGTTGAGGATCTCGACGATCACCGAAGCCGGCTCCAGCCCCGCCAGACGCGCCAGATCGCAACCGGCCTCGGTGTGGCCGGCGCGGGTCAACACCCCGCCCGGCTGCGCCATCAGCGGGAAGATGTGGCCCGGCTGCACCAGGTCTTCCGGACCGGCGTTGGCATCCACGGCGGCGCGCACGGTCACCGCGCGGTCGGCGGCGGAGATCCCGGTGGTCACTCCCTCCGCCGCCTCGATGGAGACGGTGAAGTTGGTCGACTCGCCGGGGTTCTTGTCGTTGACCATCAACGGCAGGTTGAGCTGGCGACAGCGCTGCTCGGTGAGGGTCAGGCAGATCAGCCCACGGCCGTAGCGCGCCATGAAGTTGATGTCCTCGGGGCGCGCCCAGGAGGCGGCCATGAGGAGATCGCCCTCGTTCTCGCGATCCTCGTCATCCATGATGACGACCATCTTGCCCTGGCGGATGTCGTCGATGATGTCTTCTGTTCGGTCAAGTGGCATGGGATGCGAGTATCCGGGTCCTGTTGTTGTCTGGCAAGGGCTGAGAGCCTTGGGAGGCGGGGCCGGCCGATCCCGGGGGACGCCGTGAATACGTCCGTGTAGGCTCGACGGCCGCATCCCTGCGGC
>CAZGJO010000094.1:0-7942 GCA_964525685.1 uncultured Ectothiorhodospiraceae bacterium
CAGCTCGATCTCGAAGATCCGGGTCTCGCCGGCGCCGATGGCTCCTCCGGCCCCTTCGTCACCATAGGCCAGATCGGCGGGAATGACGACCTCCCAGACGCTGCCTTCCGGCATCTGTGGCAGGATCAGCTGCCAGCCATCGATGACCGCATCGGTGGGGAAGCTCACCGGCTCCCCGCGCTCGTAGGAGCTGTCGAAGACCTCGCCATCGACGGTCGTGCCCTCGTAGTGGACCAGAACCGTGGCGCCGGCTTCCGGCTTCGGCCCGTCCCCCTCTTCCAGGACCCGCCAGGCCAGCCCCTCGGGACTGGTCTCGACACCCTCCTGGTCACGGTATTGCTCCATGAAGGCCTCGCCGGCGGCGCGGGTCTCCTCGGCAGCGCCCGCGCGTTCCCGCCGCTCGCGTTCCTGGGCCTCCTGCAGGGCCGCCTGCATGGCCGCCTCGTCCAGGCGGGGTTCGCGGTCGGAGAGGGCGTCCCGGATGGCGGCGGCGGTGGCCTCCGCCTCCAGCTCCTGGCCGCTCTGGCGCATGTTCTGGCCGACCTGCCAGCCGATGGCGTAGCCGTACTGGCTCTCGTCGCTGTCCAGGTCCGGCTCCGAGTCGGCATTGCAGCCCGCCAGGGCCAGGGTCAGGGCGGCGATGGCCGCCAGGGTAAGACGATATTTCACAATGAACCTCCCGAATGGTTGACCGCCGCATCATGGCACAACCATCGGGTGGGTTACAGTGGCGCGCGTCGCACGCGGGGATCCTGGCGATAGAAGGCGGCGAGCTGCTGGTAGAGCGCAGGAAAGGCGGCATCCAGGTGGTTGGGATAGACGAAGAAATATTCGCTGACCACGGCAAAGAACTCCCCCGGATCGGTGAGCGCGTAGGGGTCGATGACCGGTTCTTCCGGGTGGGCCTCGACATCCGCCTCCAGCGCGTCCCAGGCCGCCTGGAAGGTACGGGTCCACTCCGGTCGTGACATGTCGCGATGCAGGGGCGGCATGCCGTTGGCATCGCCGTTCTGCATGTCCAGCTTGTGGGCCATCTCGTGGATGGCGACATTGCCGTGGATATCCCGGGCGTGATCGGGTCGGACGTCTTCCCAGGCGAGGATGAGCGGCCCCTGTTCCCAGGCCTCGCCGGCCAGCTCGCGTGCCCCCTCGTGGAGGACCCCGGCCTCGTCCGTCATCGGGTGGTCGGCGACGAAGGTATCGGCATACACCAGCACGGCGTACCAGCCGCGCAGGGCATCCAGGGAGAGGTTCATCAACGGCAGGCAGGCCTGGGCGGCGATGGCGGCGGCCATGGACGGGGTGATGGTGAAGTCGCCGGCGCCCTCGAGTGCCTTGGCGTGGAGGAAGAGGGTGGCCTGTTCACGCAGACGGCGCTCCTCCTCGGCGGAGAGTTCGGCCAGCAACGGCCAGTGCTCGCGCACGACCTGCCAGTCGGCGTCATCGATGGGGTGGCGCGTGAGGATGCGGCGACGGCGCCAGTCGGCCAGACGCTGGAAGAGCATGGGGCCTCGTTGACGGCAAGGAGCGCGGTATTATCGCACGTCGGGATACAGCGGGGGAGGAAGATGGTGCGCGGGGCGAGACTTGAACTCGCACGGGGTTGCCCCCACTAGCCCCTCAAGCTAGCGTGTCTACCGATTTCACCACCCGCGCAGGGCTGTTACTGCTTGTCAGTGTGCTGGTGGCGCCGGTGAGACTCGAACTCACACCTCGTTGCCAAGACCTGATTTTGAGTCAGGCGCGTCTACCAGTTCCGCCACGGCGCCATTCAGGTAGAGGCAATGGCTCGCGCCACCTGCCAACAGCTGCGTACTCTACCATGTCCCGGCGCCGAGACCAAGAGGGGCCGCCTGCCCGTCACGAGGTGAAGTAGTCGGGCTCCATCCCCGCCTTCCACTTGATGTTGCACCCCATGCTCGGGACCTGATCGGTCGGCGCCGGTTCGCCGCGCAGCAGGGCGTCGGTGGCGGCGCGCAGGTCGGCACCGGTCACCGGCCGGTCGTTGCCCGGTCGCGAGTCGTCGAACTGCCCGCGGTAGTAGAGGCGGCGGTCGGCGTCGAACAGGAAGAAATCGGGGGTGCAGGCGGCGCGGTAGGCGCGGGCCACCGACTGGTCCTCGTCATAGAGGTAGGGGAAGGGGTAGCCCAGCTGCTGGGCCTCCTCCGCCATGCGCGCCGGCCCGTCATCCGGGTAGTTGTCCACGTCGTTGCTGCTGATGGCCACCATGGCGATGCCCTCGGGGGCGTAGTCGCGGGCATAGGAGACCAGCCCCTCCTGGATGTGCTTCACATAGGGACAGTGGTTGCAGATGAAGGCCACCAGCAGACCGCCGGCATCGGCGAAATCACGCAATCCGACCTCGCGGCCGGTGGCCGGCTCCGGCAGGGTGAAATCGGGGGCGGGGGTGCCCAGATCCAGCATGGTCGAAGGTGTCAGCGACATGGTTGCGTCCTCCTGTTCGGGGTGTCGGACCATGATCGCCGATCAGGGCCTAGCGGTCGATGGTGTACAGCAGATCCATGACGCGTGCCGGGCCCGTCTCGGTCTCCAGGGACCAGTGATCGGTGAGCAGGTAGTTGGCCCGGAGGGTGTTGATGTCCTCGGTGATGCCGATGGCGTAGCGCAGATGGAGCCGGGGCGAGAGCCAGGTGCCGAGGACCAGGGCGGTCTCCTCGGGGGTGGTACCGGCCTCCAGCGCCACCTCATCGAGGCCGAAGCGCTCGCCGATGGTCCGAGCGATGCGGGCGCCGCCGGCGAGCTGCAGGGCGGTGGCGGCCTGGGCGAGCTGTTCACCGTCGCCGGCTCCGCTCTGGCTGATGGGGCGGCCCAGCACCACGTAAGAGAGGATGTCGGTGTCGTCCATGGGCGGTTCGGAGAAGAGCACCAGCTCGGGGCTGCGGGCGCGCCCGGTGATCCGGACGCCGGCGGTCACCGGGATGCCGTGGCGCACGGCGCGGATATCGAGACCGGGGTTGTCCAGCGGGCTGTCGGCGAAGAGCAGACGGCCGTCGTCGATGCGCAGGTTCTGACCCCAGGCGCGGTAGCGCCCCTCCCGGATCACCAGTTCCCCCCGACCCCTCGGCGGTTGTCCCGCTTCCTCCAGGATGCGCAGGTCGCCCTCCAGTCGACCCTCGAAGCCATGTCCCCGGAGTCGTACGCGCGGTCCCAGAACCACACGGACATCGGCGGACACGGTGGTGGTCGCCTCGGGTGCCGTTTCGTCCAGACGGATGACGTCGGCACTGGGTTGAACGACACCGCCGCGTTCCGGCAGATCGATGCGCGCCTCGGGGATGACCACCTGGCCGTCCACCCGCACGTGGCCGGGGCGCAGGGCCAGGTGCAGGTCCGGATCGGCCAGCAGCTGCACCTCGGGGGTGCTGGCCAGCCGGGCCCCTTCGCCCTGCAGATGAACATCCAGTGCCAGGGGCAGGGTGGAGACCAGTTCACCGGAGAGACGCAGATCGCCGCGATGGGCGCGGGCCCGCCCGTTCAGTGTCAGGGGGACACCGAAGGTGGTGGCGGTCAGTGACGTCTCCAGCTCGGTCAGCTCCAGTCCGATCTCCGGCGCCTGCAGACGGCCCTCCCGCCATTCGATGCGCCCGGCGAAGCGGGGCTCGGCGAGCCGGCCGGCGATGGCCAGATCGGTCTCCAGGCGACCGCTGGTGCGGATGAACCCCGGGGCCAGGCCACCGATCCAGTCAAGTTCGGCCAGGGTACCGTCGAGCCGGCCCGCCAGCGGCATTGCGGCGGGATCGGCGCCCGGCTCCCAGAGGGGCAGGGCCAGGGCCAGACGCAGCGCCCCGCGCGGCGCCTCGGCCCGGACCGTGGCCTCGCCCGCGAGCCCGCGATCGGGGGCGTAGGTGGCCGAGATGTCGAGGCCGTCCAGTCGAGAGGTCAGCGGCAGGTCGTCCGGCATCGCCTGCTGCCAGTACAGCTCGTCGCCGCTCAGATCGACCTCCAGCGCCTCGAGGCCGTCGGCCCAGTCCAGGCGGGCGCGGCCATCCAGGGTGCCCTGCTGCAGGCCGGCGCCGGGGACATGGCGCGCAACAAGGGGCGGCAGTGCGAGGTCGTCGAGTTCCATCCGCAGCCCGGCACGCGTCCCGACGCCGCTTCCCTCGAGACAGAGCTCGCCGCCGCTGTCGATGGCGAGACACCCCGACGTCAGCTCCCATTTCGGTGCCTCCAGCGTGACTGTCCAGGGGTGGCTGACGAACCAGTCGCTGCCGAAGGCGTGGCCGCGGCCGCCGGCCAGTTGCAGGCGCGGTTCGTCCGCCCAGTCGGCCTCACCGTAGAGGGTGAGTTCGGGGGCCGGGGTGCTCAGCCGCCATTCGGTGGCCGAGGCCGAGCCCCGAAGGGCAAGGTCGGCCGCGGCCAGCCGATGGTCGCCATAGGCGAGTTCGACCGCCTCGACGTCGGCGCTCAGCGCATCGTCGCGGTAGGTCAGTCGGCCGTCGATGGCCCCTCCGAGCCCGGGTACGAGACGCCCGGGCGCGGGCAGGGACCACATCAGGTCGATGAACGGCTCGGCGTCCCGCTTGCGCGCCTCGCCCGCAAGGGTGTTGGGCCCCGATGTCACGTCGAGGGCCGCGAGGTGCCAGTCATCGGGCGTCCAGTGCCCCTCGGCGTGTGCCGTCAGGGGGTGACCCAGCCAGTCCCCGTCCAGTGCCAGTTCACGGAGGGCGACACGGGGCGTGGCGTCGAGGCGGCCCTCCGCCTCCAGCTGCAGGTTCAGGTTGCCGCTGAGTTCGGGGTGGCTCGGGAGGGCGGGGGGAAGGCGTGCGGGGTCGATGTCGCTGACCCGCAGGCGGGTCTCGAAGGTGCGGTCGACCCGGTCGCCCCGCGCTTCGGCGTCCACGGTGAAGCAGTCGCCATCCAGCCGCCGCATGGCCAGGCGAGGGACCTGCAGGTAACGACCCTCTTCCAGTCGCAGGGCCATGTCGCTGTGCCACACGCCCCAGTCGGCACCGTCGGCGTGCAGCTGCCCCCTCCATGTCAGGCTTTCCCGATCGCCGCGCAGGTGGCCGTCCCCCCGGACCAGCAGGGGCATGGGGAGGTTTTCGGTCAGGGCGGGTGCCAGGCCGTCGAGCCGGAG
This sequence comes from uncultured Ectothiorhodospiraceae bacterium, assembly GCA_964525685.1. Classification (GTDB taxonomy): domain Bacteria; phylum Pseudomonadota; class Gammaproteobacteria; order Thiohalospirales; family Thiohalospiraceae; genus Thiohalospira. Next base: position 5,099 of record CAZGJO010000094.1, read on the forward strand.
ATCGACATCCACGGCCGGATCGGCGAACGGCGCGGTGACATGGCCGGTGGCGTCGAGTTCGGCGGGGCCGGCGAGAAAGGCTGCCAGCTCGATGCGCTCGGGGCCGCCGTGCAGATCCGCATCCAGCACGGCTTCTCCCCAGGGGGTGATGGCCGCCAGTTCGGCGCGGGCGGTGAATGTATGTTGCCGCCAATCACCGTGGGCGTCGAGCGCCAGGCGGTCCGTGGGTGTCTCCAGCACCAGCCCTTCGACGGTGGCGACGGTCTCCACCAGCTTCAGGCGGGTGCGTAGATCGAAGGGTCCCGCCCAGCGTTCGGGCAGGGCGGCCAGGCGGGGCTGCAGATCCGTGACCCGCAGTTCGTTGATTTGCACCGGAACGGGGAGGGCCGGCGGCGGGGTGGCCGCGACCGTCGGTCCCGGTTCGGCCACCGGGGTTCGCCCCTCTTCGGTGGTGATTCGCACCCCGTCCAGGTGGAGCCGGGTGATAGCGATGCGGCCGAAAAGCAGTCGCCCGGGGTGCCACTCCATCCGGAGCCGCTCCACCGCGACATCGACGCCGTCGTCGCGCCAACGGATCCCCCCCAGGTCCACGGGGCCGGCCAGGGTGCCCTCCCGTTCGCTCACGGTCAGGCGCTGGTCGGTGGCGCGTTCGGCGACATCCACCGCGTACTCCAGGGCCGTCGTGCTGTTCAGAACGGCGGCGAGCCCGCCGACGACGACGATGAGCAGTCCCGCCAGCCCCCAGGCCAGGGTGAGGCCGATGGTCCGGAGTCGTGCCACAACCGTCACAGTTCCGCCCTCAGAGTCAGATGGATCCGCCATCGGGCACCGCTCTCCAGCGGACGTGCCAGGTCCAGTGCCAGGGCGCCCACCGGCAGGTACCAGCGCAGGCCGGTGCCGGCCCCCTGGTGGAACTCCGGCGCACCGGGCCCGAAGGCGCTGCCGATGTCGTGGAAGATGGCCGTGGCCAGATTGCCGCGGACGGTGTACTCGTAGTCGAGACCGAGTACCGCCAGGTGGCGACCACCGATGACGTCGCCGTGCTCGTCCTCGGGGCCGAGGCTGTGGTAACGATAGCCGCGGATGCTGCGGTCCCCGCCGGTGAAGAAGCGCAGGGAGGCGGGCAGATCGGCGGTGTCGTCCACGGCGGTGGCGCCCATTTCCAGGCGTCCCACCAGTCGGTGGCGCTCGGCGTCGTCCAGCGGGCGGCTCTCGCCGGCTTGCGCCCGGACCTGGAGCAGCGACGCGTCGGAGGCCAGTTCCTCGCTGGCGCCCCGCAGCGACAGGTTGAGGCGGCGGGTGTGGCGGCGCGTTCCGGGACGCGCCGGTCGCTGGAGGTTCTGCCAGGCGATGCCGGGCAGTACCAGACGGCTGCGCGCCTCCTCGCTGCCGATGGTGTAGTCCTCCCGCTCCGCGCTCACCGAGAGGGTCCGCAACCAGCGTCCGCGCAGGCGGGTCAGGCCGATCCGGGCCTTCTGCCGGACCTGTTCGCTGGTCTCCGTGTCACTCTCGACATGGCTCAGCCGGGTCGTCAGTGCCTCGTGACGCGGATCGGCCAGCGGGATCGCGTACCAGGCCCCGACCTCTTGGCGGATGGCGGAGAGTTCGGTGTTGATACCCGCTCGGTGGCCGCGACGGTTGAGGTAGCGGCGCTCGATCCCGCCGCGTACGCGTGGCCCGGTGTCGGTGCCATAGCCGAAGCCGGCGGTATAGCGTGTCGGTGGTCGATCCACCAGCTGCACGCGGATCGGGGCCCGGGCATCCTCGGACGGCATCGGGGTGACCTCCACCCGCCGGAAATAGCCGGTGTCACTGAGGTCGCGCTGTAGCTCGAGCAGGGTGTCGGTGTGGAACGGCTCGCCCGGTTCGTAGCCACGAAAGCGTTCCAGGAATGACGGTCTGAGCTTGCTGCCCTGGAACGTGGTTTCCCCGAGCCGGTATCGGGGGCCCGTGTCGAAGTGGACGTCGATGCGGGCGCTCCCGGTCTCGGGGTCGACCCGGATGGCCCGTGTCTCGAAACGGGCCTCGAACAGGCCGTGCTCGCGGGCGATGCCATCGAGGCGGCGCAGGGCGTCATCGTGGGCCGCGTGCACCAGGGGATCGCCGACCGCCAGGGGGTAGTTGCGGCGCCACGCCTGCAGGGGGGGCAGATCCGCTGCGGGACCGTCGATCCGGATCGTGACGTCGTCGATCACCGTCTGCGGGCCCGGGTCGACATGGTATTCCGCGCGCCAGCCGTCGGCCGTGGCTTCCAGCGAGGTGGTGTAGGTCGGGCGATAGTGGCCGAACGGCTCCAGGCCCCGGCGAATGGCCGGCCCGGAGCGCGCGTGGAACCGCCGTATGTCGTCGGCGGTGAGGTCGGTGCGATCCCGGTGGCGGTAGAGCGGCAGCTGGTTCAGGACGTTGTCGTGCTGTTCCGGCTCATCGAGGCCGTGCAGGCGGACCTCGATGGTGGACGGGTTCGGGTCGGGGAGCGTCTCGTCCGCCGTGACGAGGCCGACGAACCCGGTCAGGCCCAGGAGTCCGGCGCCCAGCCCGGCCAGAGGGCCCCGCCAGCCGGTGGTGCGGGGGGAACGACAACGGGGTCGATGGGCGCGGCGCAACAGGGAACCTCCCGGGGACTGAGCTGTGGGACAACGCACCGGCGAGCGGGTTTACCGCCCTTGCCCTCGGGTCGCGCCATCCCCAGACTGAAGCATGGACAGACAACACAGGAGATGGCAAGTCATGCGGGCATTGATCATCAGTGGCGATCAGTTCGAGGATGTGGAGCTTCTGGCTCCGCGCTACCGGCTGCTGGAGGCGGGCATCGATGTGGATGTGGCGGCGCCGGGCAGCGCGCCA
>CAZGJO010000095.1:0-7849 GCA_964525685.1 uncultured Ectothiorhodospiraceae bacterium
GGCATGCCGCCAGCGTTCAATCTGAGCCAGGATCAAACTCTTCAGTTTAAAAGCGATTGCCCCGAAGGGCAGATACTTTCATGACGTCGAGCTCCCGGCCAGAAAGACAGTTACTGTCGTTCTGGCTTATAGGGCTCGCGCCTCATTGGTGACTCATCACCGACGCGAGCGCCCACACAAGTTATCTGATCAAGTTTTTAAAGAGCGACAGCTTTTGCTGTCGAGAGCCAGCCATTCTAGCGGACTCTTTTTTCTTCGTCAACCACCCCATCCGACTCGCGGGTCGGCGGTGCCGAAGAAGATGTGTATCTTACCAGCTGCGGAGAGTGTGTCAACCACCTTTTTCTCCGCCTCGTCGCGCCCTGCCTGAAGTTGCCGGCAGCGCCGCGTCGAGAAGTGGGCATTATACGCAGCGGCAGAAGGGCGTCAACACCTACGCCGTATTTTTGATCCGGATCCGGGCGTAGCGACGCTTGCCCACCTGGAGCACCCCATCGGTATCCGGTTGCAGCGCCCGCTTCGGGTCTTCGATCCGCTCGCCCTCGAAGCGAACGGCCCCCTGCTTGATCAGCCGCATCGCCTCGCTGGTGCTCCCGGCAAAGCCGACGTCCCGCATCACCACCCCCACAGGGAAACCCTCGGCCCCGGCCTCGAGCTCGTGGCACGGCATCTCGTCCGGGGCCGAACCACGCCGGAACTGCTCGACAAACCCCCGATGCGCGGTGGCCGCGGCCTCGTCCCCATGGAAGCGGGTGACGATCTCGTCCGCCAGTTCATACTTTATATCGCGCGGGTTCGCCCCTTCGGCAACCCGCTCCCGCAGCGCCTCGATGTCCCGGGTCGGGCGCAGGCTCAACAACTCGAAGTACCGCCACATCAGCTCATCACTGATGGACATCAGCTTCCCGTACTGTTCCCCGGGCCCCTCGTTGATGGCGATATAGTTGTTCAGCGACTTCGACATCTTCTGTACGCCGTCCAGCCCTTCGAGGATCGGCAGGGTCATCACCACCTGTCCCGGTTGTTCGTACTGGCGCTGCAGCTCCCGGCCGACCAGCAGGTTGAACTTCTGGTCCGTCCCCCCCAGCTCCACGTCCGCGCGCAGATGGACCGAGTCGTAGCCCTGGACCAGCGGGTAGAGGAACTCATGGATGGCGATGGGCTGGTTCCCTTGATACCGCTTGTGAAAATCGTCCCGTTCCAGCATCCGTGCCACGGTGTGGCGCGACGCCAGACGGATCATGTCCGCCGCCCCCATGGCGTCCATCCATTCGGAGTTGAACACGATCCGGGTCTGCTCGGGGTCCAGGATGGTGAATATCTGCTCGCGGTAGGTGGCCGCGTTGTCCCTGACCTCCTCGGGGCTCAGTGCAGGCCGCGTGGCGCTCTTGCCGCTGGGGTCGCCGATCATCGCCGTGAAGTCGCCGATCAGGAAGATCACCTCGTGGCCCAGCGCCTGGAACTGACGCAGCTTGTTGATCAGGACCGTGTGGCCCAGGTGCAGGTCGGGCGCCGTCGGGTCGAACCCGGCCTTGATACGAAGAGGACGATCCTCCCGCAGCCGGTTCATCAGTTCATCCTCGGGCAGGACCTCATCGACCCCGCGCAGGAGATCGGCAATCGACTCTTCGACTGCGGACATGGTGCTCTCCAGCTGAATTTGGTGGGCGGTACAGGGTAGCACGGGCGTCGGATGCGGCCGGCTTTCCCCGTGCCTTGACCTCCCTTATGATACGGCATTCGGGTGGTCATCGAGAACGAAGAATAATGAACAACATCGACTGGAACGCGTGGAGCCGCAACGGACGCATCCGCCTCACCGCCGCTGTCGGCCTCCCATTGCTCATCGCCCTCGGCGCACTGCACTCGCCGGCGGCCGAGGAACGCCGCCTGGCCAATGCCGCCATCGGCGAGCAGGTCCAGCGCGAACTGGCGCTCCCGCCGCCGACGCTCAGACCGGTCCCGCCCACAGCCGAGACCTCTCCCAACCGCATCACGCTGACCGTCGACGCCGGAGACACCCTCTCCGGTCTCTTCCGAAGCGCCGGCCTGCGCCAGACGGCCCTGCTGGAACTCCTCGACATCGATGCCTTCCGTGCCCACGGGCGCAACCTTCGCCCGGGCCAGGAACTCGCCTTCACCCTCGACGGCGACGGCCGCCTGGATGAACTGACCTACCGCGTCGACTCCGAGCACACTCTGCATCTGACCCGCGACATCGATGGTTACCGCCTCGAGGAGGAGGTGACCGAGTACGAGCGCCGCCAGCGCTTCGCCACCGGGACCATTGAACGCTCGCTCTTCCACGCCGGTCGCGACGCGGGCCTCTCCGACGGGCTGATCATGGACCTGACCGGGATCTTCGGCTGGGATATCGACTTCGTTCTGGACATCCGGCGGGGCGACCGTTTCACCGTCCTCTACGAGGAACTCTGGCACAAGGGGGAAAAGGTGCGCGACGGGAACATCCTCGCGGCCGAATTCATCAATCGCGGGGAGTCCCACCGCGCCGTCCGCTACACGGAGGGCGATGGCCGGTCCGACTACTACACCCCCGAGGGCATGAACATGCGCAAGACCTTCATCCGCACACCGGTGGAGTTCACCCGCATCAGCTCCCGGTTCGGCAATCGCAGCCATCCGACCCTCAACCGGATGCGCCACCACAACGGCGTGGACTATGCCGCCCCCACCGGCACGCCCATCCGCGCCACGGGTGAAGGCCGCATCGTCCATCTCGGCAACAAGGGGGGCTATGGCCGGACCATCGTAATCCGCCACGGGGGGCGCTACAGCACCCTGTATGCCCACATGTCCCGCTACGCCGGCGGCCTGCGCGCCGGCCGTAACGTGCGCCAGGGACAGGTCATCGGCTATGTCGGACAGTCCGGGCTGGCGACGGGCCCGCATCTCCACTACGAGTTTCGTGTGAACGGCGTCCACCGCAACCCGCTGACCGTCGATTTCCCCCGCTCGGAACCGCTGGCCGACGATGTGCTGCCGGCTTTCCGCGAGAAGGCGCGCCCCCTGCTGGCCGGACTCGAGCTCTTCCAGCGCACCCGCATGGCGAGTTCGGACGCCTTCCCGATCGCGACCGGTCCGTGATGGCGGAACGCTACTACATCGGCCTGATGTCCGGCACCAGCCTCGACGGGGTCGATGCCGCCGTTATCGACGAGGCGGCCGGTGGCGCGGTGCTCTCGGCCCTGACACGCCCCTATCCCGAGGCCCTCAAAAGCCGCCTGGAACAGGCCTGCGCCGTGGAGGCACCCGCCGTCGGCGAGTTGATGGCGCTGGATCGCGAAGTCGCCATTGTCTTTGCCGATGCCGCCCGTGCCGCCCTGGACCAGGCCGCCCTGGGAGCCGGTGACATCACCGCCATCGGTTCCCACGGCCACACCGTGCGCCACCTCGCCACCGGCGACGGGGTCATCACCTGGCAGATAGGGGATCCCAACCACCTCGCCGCAGCCACCGGCATCCCCGTCGTGGCCGACTTCCGGCGGCGCGACACCGCCGAGGGCGGACAGGGCGCGCCACTGGTACCGGCCTTTCACGCCGCACGCTTCGGGCACGCCGGGCGCCATCGGGCCGTCCTCAATCTCGGCGGCATGGCCAACATCACCATCCTGCCGCCCAGCGGGTCCGGGCACGTCTCCGGCTTCGACACCGGGCCGGGAAACATCCTGCTCAACGAGTGGGCCCGGCGCCACCTCGACCAGCCGCTGGACCCCGGCGGCGACTGGGGCGCGACGGGCCGGGTTCAACCCGAACTCCTGACACGGGCCCTGGCCGATCCCTTCTTCAGCCAGCCCCCGCCGAAGAGTACCGGACGGGAGACCTTCAACGCCGACTGGCTCGACCGCCTCGGGCCCGAGGCGTGGCCACCGGCGGACGTCCAGGCGACGCTGGTCGCCCTGACCGCGCGCACCGTGGCCGATGCCGTGCGTCTCCACGCACCGCGTACCGAGGAACTGCTCGTCTGTGGTGGCGGGGTTCACAACCGCGCCCTGCTCGGGGCGCTGGACGGGGAGCTCGACGGGGTGGCCATCGCCACCACCGCCGAGTACGGACTGGATCCCGACTGGGTCGAGGCCGCCGCCTTCGCCTGGCTGGCGCGGGAACGGCTGGCGCAGCGCCCGGGCAACGAACCCGGGGTGACCGGGGCACGCCGCCGGGTGATCCTCGGCGGCGTCTACGGCCCGTGACTCAGCCGCGCTCCTCGATGGGCGTGTAACCGCGCAGCGGCTCGCCGGTATAGACCTGGGTCGGACGGAAGATCCGGTTGTCGGCCAGCTGCTCCCGCCAGTGCGCGAGCCAGCCGGCCGTGCGTGAGACAGCGAAGATCGGCGTGAACTGGTCGGCGGGGATCCCCATCATGTCGTAGAGGATCCCCGAGTAGTAATCGACGTTGGGATAGACGCCCTTGGGGCCGAGCCGCTCATTGGCCGCCTCCTCCAGCGCCATGGCGATCTCCATGCGCGGGCTGACATGGCCGTCGCGATACTCCATCAGCTGTTCGACCAGCCCCTGAAGGATGTTGGCCCGCGGGTCCTTCACCTTGTACTCGCGGTGGCCCATGCCCCAGATCTTCTCCTTCTTCTCCAGCTTGCGATCCAGCCACTGGCGTGCCCGACTCGGCTCGCCGATGTCATCGAGCATGTCGAGGACCCGCTCGTTGGCGCCCCCGTGCAGCGGGCCGGCCAGCGTCCCGATGGAGGCGCTCATCACCCCGTAGGGGCTGGCCAGGGTGGAGCTGGTGACCAGGGTCGAGAAGGTCGAGGCGTTGATGGTGTGCTCGGCGTGGAGGATCAGGCAGACATCGAGGATCCGCGCCAGGAAGGGATCCGGTTCTTCGCCGTTGAACATGTAGAGGAAGTTCTCGGCGAAGCTCAGATCGGTACGCGGCATGACCGGATCGTACCCTTTGCGGATGTGCTCCCACATGGTCACGATCACCGGCATACGCGCCAGGATCTTGACCGTCATCTCGTGGACGTAGTCGAGTCCCTCGCAGACATCGGCCCCGGTGAGACACTCGCTGCCGGCGTAGAACATCCCGAGGCTGGCCACCGCCGACTGCAGCATGTCCATGGGGTGACCGCTGGGCGGCAGGTGTTTCATCATCTCGCGGATGTTGTACTTCACCCGCCGGTTTCGACGCAGCTGCTCGTCGAAGACCGCCAGCTTCTCGGCGTCGGGGAGCTGCCCGTCCAGCAGCAGCAGGGCCGTCTCCTCGAAATTGCTGTGCCGGGCCAGCTCTTCGATGGAATAGCCGCGGTAGGCCAGAACCCCCTGCTCACCATCGATCATGGAGATGTTCGACTGGGTGGCGGGTACGCCTTCCAGTCCGGGCAGATACTCGTTCATGGCTCCACTCCCCTTTCATGCGCCGTGCAACCCACGGCCTTGCTTGCGCGGAAGGATAACAGAAGGCCGCGAACAACGCCCGCACACAGGAACGCCGGCTCGAGGCCGGCGCCATGGGGTCATGCGGCGGGTTTCGGCTTCAGGCGGAGAAGGAGGAACCGCAGCCGCAGGTGGTGGTGGCGTTGGGGTTGCGGATCACGAACTGCGCCCCCTCGAGACCCTCGGTGTAATCGATCTCGGCCCCGACCAGGTACTGGTAGCTCATGGGATCGACCAGCAGGGTCACCCCGGCGGTCTCCACGGCCGAATCCCCTTCATTGATGTTCTCATCGAAGGTGAAGCCGTACTGGAATCCGGAACAGCCGCCGCCGGTGACAAAGACGCGCAGCTTGAGCTCGGGGTTGCCTTCATCGGCGATCAGCTGGCCGACCTTGTTGGCGGCGCTGTCGGTAAATATCAACGGGCTTTCGGTGGTCATCGGGAGCCTCCACATCTGTCGTATGGCGTTATCTGCCGGTCACTATCCCTTAACCGATGCTTTCGGTCAAGATTTGGCGTCAACGCCCTCGTCCGCCGACGATTCACCCGCCTCGACGCCGTCGGCATCGGGCCCTTCGACCTTGAACTCTTCGTCGTGGGTCAGGCGCGGCTGGTTCCCCTCGGCGCAATGCACCAGGTTGCCGTTCACCTCGGCCCCCATGGCCATCTCGATGAGACTGTAGTAGACGTTGCCGTTCACGCGGGCCTGGGCAGCGAGCTCGATGTGCTCGAGGGCGTGGACGTCACCGATCACGATGCCGTTGAGGACCACGTTGGGGACGCGCACCTCGCCCTCGATGGTCCCGCGTTCCGACAGGCTCAGCACCGATGTGCCCCCGCCCTCGGAGGCGATCACGTTGCCCTTGATGGTGCCGTCCACATGCAGGCCCCCGGTAAACTCCACATCACCGCGCAACTCGGTATGCTGGCCGATAAGGGTTTCGATGCGTGCCGATGTCTTGGCCTTCTTGCTGCCTTTTGCCCACATGGGGGTAGTTCTCCTCGCCTGATGCGATACGGCCTCAGAGGGTGCCCATGTCTATCAGGCTGCCCACGGGCCAGTCGAAAGTCTCTTCGATGGGATCGTAACGCCGTCCGCTGGGATTGACGCTGATGGTCACCCGAAACGGCACGAAGCCCTCGGGCAGTTCCAGATCCCCTTCGAACTCCTGGAAGTACTTGAAACGAAAATGGAGTCGGTCATCCGAGGGGACGGAAACATCGGAGAGGCTCAACGTCGCCTTCTCGCCTCCCCGCTCACGGATCCCCTCGATCTCCATGTCGACCGTCCCGCTGGTGAAGTTATCATTTTTCAACACCTGCGTTAACACGACCTGGTAGCGGTAGGCATCGGTACGCGGGTTCTTCCTCACGTTGAAGCTCTGGATGCGCAGACCGCTGGCCATGTCCCCGGGCGAGACGATGCCGCGAAAGAAGGCCAGCTCTTCCTTCAGCTCCAGGATCTCGTCCTGCAGCTCCTTGAGATCGGCCTGCACCTCTTCGTGGGCCTGGGCCTCGATATCCCGGGCCCGCTCCAGCGCCACCTTCTCCTCTCGGAGCTGGCGTACTCGCTGCTGCAGCTCGTCGCGCTCACCCATCAGCTGGTGGCGCTCACTGCGCGCCTCGACCAGGTTGTACCCGGCATGGTAACGGCCGAGTTCGTAGAGCCCCCAGGACCCGCCGAGCACGGCGATGACGGCCACCGCCCCCAGCAGCCGCCGACGCCCGGGGGGCATGTCGCGAACAACGATGCGATGATTCATGGGGTCACGCCCGGGGCCGCCAGGGCCGTGTCTTCATCGAATCCGAACATGATGTTCATGTTCTGCACCGCCTGACCGGCCGCCCCCTTCACGAGGTTGTCGATGGCGGAGAGCACCACCACCGTGTCCCCGCCCGCCGGCCGATGGACGGCCAGCCGACAGCTGTTCACGCCGCGCACCGAGCGGGTCTGCGGGTGCGCCCCGCCGGGCAGCACGTCGACGAACGGTTCATCGGCATAGCGATGCTCGAACATCTCCTGCAGCCGCTCCGGTGCCAGCGGTTCGCGCAAACGGCCATACAGGGTCGCGTGCAGCCCCCGCACCATGGGCACCAGATGGGGGACGAAGGTCAGTTCCACCGGTTCGCCGGCTGCCCCCGCCAGTCCCTGCTCGATCTCGGGGAGGTGGCGATGACCGCCGGCGCCATAGGCCTGGAAGTTCTCGCCCGCCTCGGAGAGAAGGGTGCCCACGGCCGCCTTGCGCCCGGCGCCGCTGGTGCCCGATTTGGCGTCGGCGACCAGGCCGCGGGTCGAGACCACCCCGGCCTCCAGCAACGGCAGGAACCCGAGCTGGACCGCCGTCGGGTAGCACCCCGGCTTGGCCACGAGCCGCGCGGCGGCACTGGCCGCGCGGTTCACCTCCGGCAGGCCGTCGACCGCCTCCGCCCGCCCGGCGGG
>CAZGJO010000096.1:0-7835 GCA_964525685.1 uncultured Ectothiorhodospiraceae bacterium
GCCCTCACCGGCCGGCACCGCCTCCTGCATGAAGCGGCCGCGGTCGGCGACCAGACTCACGGCGGTGGCGAAGTCCAGCGCCCCGGCGCAGACCAGCGCGGTGTATTCGCCCAGGCTGTGGCCGGCCAGCGCCACCGGTGCATCCCCGCCGCGTGACTGCCAGACCCGCCAGATGGCGACACCGGCGGCGAGCATCGCCGGCTGCGTACGATCGGTGCGGTTGAGCTCTTCCTCGGGCCCGTCCTGGGTCAGCGCCCAGAGATCGACGCCCAGGGCATCCGACGCCTCCGTAAAGGTATCGCGGACGGCGGACTCCGCCGCGCCCAGCTCGGCCAGCATCCCCACCGCCTGGGAACCCTGCCCGGGAAAGACCATTGCCATGCTCATGTGCACTGCTCCCTTGTTCTAGAATTCGATCAGGGCCGAGCCCCAGGTGAAACCACCCCCGAAGCCCTCCAGCAGCAGCCGTTCGCCGCGCTGGATGCGGCCGTCGCGCACGGCGACGTTCAGGGCCAGGGGAATGGAGGCCGCCGAGGTGTTGCCGTGCCCGGCGACGGTGACCACCACGCGCTCCATGCTCATGCGCAGCTTGCGGGCGGTGGCCTGGATGATCCGGATGTTGGCCTGGTGCGGGATCAACCAGTCGATATCGTCCTTCTCCAGCTCGTTGAAGGCCAGGGTCTCGTCGACGATGGTGCCCAGGGTGTTCACCGCGACCTTGAAGACCTCGTTGCCCTTCATCTGCATGAAGGCCTCTTCCCGTCGGACCGCCTCGTAACCGGAGGAGATCCCGGTGGGGACGGTGAGCAGATCCTTGAAGGCCCCGTCGGCGTGCAGATGGGTGGAGCGGATCCCCGGGGTCTCGCTGGCCGACAGGACCACCGCGCCCCCTCCATCGCCGAACAGCACGCAGGTGGAACGGTCGTTCCAGTCGGTGATGCGGGACAGGGTCTCGGCGCCGACCACCAGGGCGTTGCGAACGCCGCCGGCGCGAATGAACTTCTCGGCCACCCCGAGGGCGTAGACGAAGCCGGTGCAGACCGCCTGGATATCGAAGGCGGGGCAGCCGTGAATACCGAGCCGCTCCTGGAGCAGGCAGGCGGTACTCGGGAAGACCCGGTCGGGCGTGGTGGTGGCAAAGACGATCAGGTCGATCTCGCCGGGCCCGACGCCGGCCATCTCCATGGCGCCGCGCGCCGCCGCCTCGCCGAGATCGCAGGTGGTCTCGTCGTCGGCGGCGATATGGCGCTCCTTGATGCCGGTGCGCTCGGTGATCCAGTCATCCGACGTCTCGACCATCCGCTCCAGATCCTGGTTGGTCAGGACCTTTTCCGGGAGGTAGCCGCCCGTGCCGGTGATCCGCGCCCAGCTCACGAACTCCGTCCTTCAACGAGTTGCCGCTCGAGTTCGTTGCTGATGCGCTCGGGGACGTTCTTCTCCACTTCCAGCACCGCCTCGCGAATGGCCTGGCTGTAGGAATAGATGTCGGCGTTGCCGTGGCTCTTGATGACGATGCCCTGCAGCCCGACCAGGCTGGCACCGTTGTAGCGCCGCGGGTCGTTGCGCCCGCGGATGCGTTTGAGCACCGGCAGCGCCGCCAGACCGGCCAGGCGCGTCAGGAGATTGCGGTTGAACTCTTCGCGCATGGTGCCGGAGATGAGCTTGGCCACACCTTCCACACTCTTGAGCATCACGTTGCCGATAAAGCCGTCACAGACCACCACATCGACGGTGCCCTTGAAGATGTCGTCGCCCTCGACAAAGCCGTGGTAGGCCAGGTCGCTCTCGCCCAGCAGGCGCCCCGCCTCCTTGACCACTTCGTTCCCCTTGACCTCCTCCTCACCGATGTTGAGCAGGCCGATGCTGGGAAAGTCCTTGTTGTCCACGGCACTGGCCAGCACCGAGCCCATGACCGCGAACTCCATCAGGTTCATGCTGCGGCTGTCGACGTTGGCGCCGAGATCGAGCACGTGGACATGGCCACGCTGGGTCGGCAGGGTCGTGCAGATGGCCGGCCGGTCGACCCCGGGCAGGGTCTTCAGCACGAAACGGGCCACGGCCATCAGGGCGCCGGTGTTGCCGGCGCTGACACAGGCCTGTGCCTCGCCCTCCTTGACCAGGTTGATGGCCTGCCGCATGGAGGAGTCCTTCTTCGACCGCAGGGCCACGGACGGGGCATCGTCCATGGCCACGGCCTGGGAGGCGTGGCGAATGGTCAGGCGCCCGTCCCGGTTGCCGCCGTGGGCGTTCACCGCCTCGGTCAGTCGGGTCTCGTTACCCACCAGGGTCAGCGTCAGCCCGGGCATCTCGTCCAGCACGCCGCAGGCGGCCGGGACGGTGACCTCGGGACCGTGATCGCCGCCCATGGCGTCGATGGCGATGGTGCACTGTGCAGTCATGGCGTTCGGGATTCCGGGCTATGAACCAATGACGCCCCGGTGAACCGGGGCGACAGCGCGTTCGTGGTCGAGCGGCCTCAGTCCTCGTCGCCGGCGACGACCTGGCGGCCCCGAGCGGAGCCGTCGGGGCTCACAAGGTGGCGGCGATGGGTCTCGCCGGAGGTGCTGTCCACGGTCAGCGCCGGCTTCGCCAGGCTGTCGTGGGCGCGACGGGAACCGCGCTTGGCGGGGGACTTCTTGTTCTGCTGAACGGCCATGGTGTTACTCCTGGTTCGAAAGTCTGAATGAAATGTCCGGCGTCACCCCTGCGGGTCACGCCCCTTCAACGTGGCCAGCACGGCGAAGGGATTGTCCTCTTCTTCTGTTTCTTCCGGCAACGGCTCTGCGGCCGTCTCCGGCTCCGCCGGCATCATCCCGGCGGCACACTGTGTGTCGGCGTGCCGGGGAATGCCCGGCAACGCCAGAAGCGCCTCGTCTTCCAGCAGCTCCGCCAGGAGCAGGCGCTCTCCCTCGGCCAGACGCACGCCCTCGACGGCGTCCGGCAGCTGTTCCTCGGCGAAGTCGGACTCCACGAAGGCCAGTGCCAGGTCGATGTCCAGCGGCCAGTCCAGCGGTTGCAGACAGCGCTGGCAGACCAACTCCACCGCGCCGCCGACATGGCCGCGCAGCATCGGCACGCCGTCCTCCATGGAGAAACGCAACGCCACGTCCAGTCGCCCATCCGGGGAGTTCAGATCGGCCCGCAGGCGATCCAGACCGGCCACCGGAAGCACTCCCTCGAAGGTCGCCCCCATCCGGGCCAGATGTTCGGGCTCGGCGGGACCGGGCAACTGAATCAACATAGGGCGCATATGTTAAGTGCAGCGGGGGAAACTGTAAAGAAATGCCGGCGCATGTTGACACCCTGTGTTCAGGCTGGATACTGCCCGAAAGCAAGTTCAGGGCACCCCCTTCGTGATCAGAAAGCTTCTCATTGCCAACCGCGGCGAGATCGCGGTCCGCATCATCCGTGCCTGCGCCGAGCTCGGCATCACCTCCGTGGCCGTCTTTTCGGAGGCCGACCGCCATGCCCTCCATGTCAAGAAGGCAGACGAGGCCCACAGCCTCGGCCCGGACACCGTGGAGGGCTATCTCAACGCCCACCGGCTGGTGAACCTGGCCGCCGAGACCGGCTGTGACGCCATTCACCCCGGCTACGGCTTCCTGTCGGAGAACCCGGAGCTCGCGCGCGCCTGCCGCAACCGCGGGCTGCGCTTTGTCGGGCCCGCCGCCGACATCATCGAGCGCATGGGCGACAAGGTGGCCGCCCGCGCCTCCATGCAGGCCGCCGATGTGCCCGTGGTGCCCGGCAGCGAAGGCAACATCGACGACGTCGAGGCCGCTGCGGCGCTGGCCGGCGACATCGGCTATCCGGTCATGCTCAAGGCCACGGCGGGCGGCGGGGGGCGCGGGATCCGCCGCTGCGAGAGCGAGGCCGACCTGCGCCAGCAGTTTCCCCGGGTCCGCTCCGAGGCGGAGAAGGCCTTCGGCGTCGCCGACATCTTTATGGAGAAGTGCGTGGTCGACCCGCGCCACATCGAGGTCCAGGTGCTCGCCGACGGCCACGGCAACGTCATCCACCTGTTCGAACGCGACTGCTCCATCCAGCGCCGCCACCAGAAACTGCTGGAGGTCGCCCCCTCGCCCCAGCTGGACGACTCGATCCGGCGCGCCATGGGCGACGCAGCGGTACGCGCCGCCGCGGCGGTCGGCTACGAGAACGCCGGCACCGTGGAGTTCCTGCTGGGCCACGACGGCCACTTCTACTTCATGGAGATGAACACCCGCATCCAGGTGGAACACCCGGTCACCGAGTCGATCACCGGGGTCGACCTGGTCGCCGAACAGCTCCGCATCGCCGCCGGGGAGCGCCTGCGCTATGACCAGGCGGACATCGTCCGGCGTGGTTACGCCATCGAGTTCCGGATCAACGCCGAAGACCCGCAGAACGATTTCCTGCCCAGCTTCGGTCGCATCACGCGCTATTTTGCCCCGGGAGGGCCGGGGGTCCGGACCGACAGCGCCATCTATACCGGTTACGAGATCCCGCCCCACTACGACTCCATGTGCGCCAAGCTGGTCGTCTGGGCGCTGGACTGGGAGACGGTGCTCGACCGCAGCGCCCGCGCCCTCCGGGACATCGGCGTCTACGGCGTGCGCACCACCATCCCGTACCACCAGGCGATCATCGACCACCCGGACTTTCGTGACGGCCACTTCGATACCGGCTTTGTCGACAGCCACCCGGAACTGGCGAGCTACACCCTGGGCCGGCGCAAGACCGACCGGGTCGCGGCGGTCGCCGCGGCGGTCGCCGCCCATCTGGGTGCCTGAACACCCCACACGAACCAGGACGGCACGAGCCCATGACACCCGTTCGCATCACCGACACCATCCTGCGGGACGCCCACCAGTCGCTCATCGCCACACGCCTGCGCACCGAGGACATGCTGCCGGCCTGCCCCCGGCTGGACGCCATCGGCTACTGGTCTCTGGAAGTCTGGGGCGGCGCCACCTTCGACGCCTGCGTGCGCTATCTGCGCGAAGACCCATGGGAGCGCCTGCGCCAGCTGCGCGCCGCCCTGCCGAACACCCGCCTGCAGATGCTGCTGCGCGGCCAGAACCTGCTCGGCTACCGCCACTACGCCGATGACGTGGTGCGCGCCTTCGTCCAGCGGGCGGCGGCCAACGGCATCGACGTCTTCCGGGTCTTCGACGCCCTCAACGATCTGCGCAATCTGGAGACCGCCGTGGCGGCGGTACGCGAGAACGACGCCCATGCCCAGGGCACCATCTGCTACACCGTCAGCCCGGTCCACACCACCGAGCAGTTCGTGCAGCAGGCCCGCGACCTGGCGGCCATGGGCTGCCACAGCCTGGTCATCAAGGACATGGCCGGGCTGCTCACCCCGGTGGCCACACGGGAGCTGGTGACGGCGATCACCGAGGCGGTGGACATCCCGCTGCACCTGCACTCCCATGCCACGGCCGGGCTGGCCGACATCTGCCACTTCGTCGGCGCCGAGGCGGGCGCCGCCGGCATCGATACCGCCCTCTCCGCCTTCGCCGGTGGCACCAGCCATCCGCCCACCGAGAGCCTGGTGGCCGCCCTGCGCGAGACGCCGCGCGACAGCGGCCTCGATCTCGAAGCACTGCAGGCGGTCAACGCCCATTTCCAGCGCGTCCGGGGGCGTTACGCCCGCCACGAGAGTCGGCATACCGGCGTGGACACCCGGGTCCAGGTAAACCAGGTCCCCGGCGGCATGATCTCGAACCTGGCCAGCCAGCTCCGGGATCAGGGGGCCGAGGACCGCATGGACGAGGTCCTCGCCGAGATCCCTCGGGTCCGCGCCGAGCTCGGCTACCCGCCGCTGGTCACTCCGACCTCGCAGATCGTCGGCACCCAGGCGGTCATGAACGTGCTCAGTGGTGAACGCAACCAGACCATCTCCAATGAGGTGAAAGCGTATCTCCAGGGTCGGTATGGTCGCCCCCCGGCGGCCGTGGATCCGGATCTGCGCCGGAGCGCCATCGGCCAGGCCGAGATCATCAGCGACCGCCCCGCCGATCACCTGCCCGACGAGCTCGATCGGCTGCGCACCGAGATCGGCGATCTGGCGCGGGACGAGGACGACGTCCTGACCTACGCCATGTTCCCGGAGATGGGCCGGACCTTCCTGCAGGAGCGCGCCGACGGGACCCTGCAGCCGGAACCGCTGGATCCGGTGGATGAGAGCACCGTCTGTGCCAACGGGCCGGCACCCACGGAGTTCACCGTGACCCTCCACGGCGAGACCTACCAGATCGACCTGCGTGGCAGTGGCCAGGAGCAGGGCGGACGACGCCCCCTCTACCTCACCGTCGACGGCCTTCCCGAAGAGGTCATGGTGGAAACCCCGGACAGCGCCGCCCCGGCCACGGCCGATCCCCACGGACGGCCGCGCGCCTCTACCCCGGGGGATGTCACCACCTCCATGCCCGGGACCATCGTCGACGTGCTGGTGGCCGAGGGGGACGCGGTCACGGCCGGCCAGGGCGTTCTGGTCACCGAGGCGATGAAGATGGAGACCGAGGTCCAGGCGCCCATCGCCGGACGCGTGGTCGCCGTGCACGTCGCCCCCGGCGACGCCGTGAACCCCGACGAGACGCTGATCGCCATTGAACCGTCCTGACTCCCCTCATGAGCCGTTGACCCTGCTCGGCGGGCTCTCCGTCGAGGCCTTCCTGCGCGACTACTGGCAGCAACGCCCGCTGCTGATCCGCGGCGCCCTGCCCGGCTTCACCGGACCGCTGGAGCCGGAAGAACTCGCCGGGCTCGCCCTGGAGGAGGACGTGGAGTCGCGGATCATCCGGGAACTGGATACCCCGCCGGGCTGGTCCCTGAACCATGGCCCGTTCAGCGAGGCCGACTTCCTCGCCCAGCCGGAGAGCCACTGGACCCTGCTGGTCCAGGGCGTCAACCGCCACCATCCTGAAGTCGCCGCGCTGCTGGAGCCCTTCCGCTTCCTGCCCGACTGGCGGCTGGACGACATCATGGTCAGCTACGCCGCCCCCGGCGGCAGCGTCGGTCCGCACACCGACCAGTACGACGTCTTCCTCCTCCAGGGCAGCGGCCGGCGCCACTGGTCCATCGGCCACGAGCCGCTGGATGACGACAGCGCCGCCCTGCTCCCGGACCTCCCGCTGCGTATCCTGGCCGAGTTCGACCCGGACGAGGACTGGGTCCTCGAACCCGGCGACATGCTCTATCTACCACCCGGCATCCCCCACCACGGCGTGGCCACCGAGCCCTGCCTGACCTACTCCATCGGCTTCCGCGCCCCCACCGAAGAGGCCCTGCTGGGCGGGTTCATCGACGACCTGCTGGAGCGGATCGACCCCGAGGCGCGCCTGAGCGACCCCGGCCGCGCGCCCCAGGACAACCCCGGTGAACTGGACCGCCCCACCCGCGAGCAGGTCCGTGCCATCCTGCGCCGGGCCGTGGCCGACGACGCGGCCATCGACCGCTGGTTCGGCCGCTTCATCACCGGCCCGGACCACGGCGAGGACCTTCGCCCGGCCGAACCGTTCGACGCCGCCGCCATCGCCGCCCGTCTGGAGGCCGGCGAGTCGCTGTGGCGCAGTGAATATGCCCGCTTCGCCCTCCTCGACGAGGGCGGCGAGGTGCCCGGCCTCTATGTCGACGGCCGCGAATACCTTGCGACGCCCGACACCGCCGCCCTGGTGAGAAACCTGTGCGCGAAACGCGCCTTCTCCGCCGCCGATCTGCGGCCGACCCTGGCCACGCCGGCGGGCGCCGAGCTGCTGACCACACTGGTCAATGAAGGGGCGTTGTTCTTCCCCGAGTCGGGCTCAACGCGACAGAGGTGGCATTTCCCGGCCGTGGGGGGGGGGGGG
>CAZGJO010000097.1:0-7387 GCA_964525685.1 uncultured Ectothiorhodospiraceae bacterium
CAGCTCTACTCCCTGCGCTACGGCACCCCGCCGGTGGTCACCCCGACCGGCGGGCTGGCCGACACGGTCACCGATGTCGACAGCACCGGCGCCACCGGCGACGGCTTCGTCCTGACGGAGCCGACCAGCCTCGGGCTGACCACGGCGGTGGAACGTGCCCTGACCTTCTGGCGCGATCCGGCGGCCTGGCAAGCGATCCAGGCCCGCGGCATGGCGCGGGACTTCGGCTGGGAGCCGTCGGCCCGGGAGTACCTGGCCCTCTACCGCCGGATCCGGCGCCAAAACGGCTGACCACGCGGTCCCGGGCGGCAGGGATGTCGATGGGGGCATGACCGGCGGGCGTCAGCGGCCATGGATGGCCGCTGCGAGCCTACATGGACGTATTCACGGCGTCCCGCCGGTCATGGCCCCCATCGACATCCCTGCCGCCCGGGACCGCGTGGTCCACCATATCAGCCCTTGCGGGCCAGGGAGCGCGCTGCGGTCTGGCAGTCCTCTCGCCACAGGCATTCCATCTGCGGACAGGAGCCATCCTCGTCCGTGGCGAAACAGGCGGTATTCCCCTCCGCCTGCTGGAGGGTCCGGATGAGGTCGACCTTGGTCATCCGGCCGGGCTTGATGCCACGCTCCTGGGCGATGGCGCGTACGGTCTGCATGTGCATGGGGTTCTACCTTCCTGTTCGCGGATGTGCGAGCCGTGACGGGAATCCTCCGGCTCTTCGAGGCAGTGTAGACGGAATCCGGCGCGATGCCAGCCTGCGGACCGTTCCATCAATTCTCCATAAATTCACCGGGCCGTGGTACGACTTCATAAGCAGGTTCAAGTTGTCTGTTCAAAACCCTGTTTTGAAAGATCTTCATCTCGCGAATCGAGCATGTCGGCCAGGCTCGTATTCCCCAGGGTCTGTCGCGTGGCCTGGTCCAGATGGCCGGCCAGCTCGTCGACCGGACCGGGAAGATGGCGGATCGGATGGGGCTCCCCCGCCACATCGTGTGCCGAGGAGCGGAGCGGGTCACGGATGGCGTCGATGATCGTGACCAGGGCGATGTTCTCCAGACTGCGTCCGGGATAGAGGCCGGGATGGCCCCGCCGGTCCCGGGCCTGCACAACGAGTTCGGCCTGCCCCAGGCGGTCGATGATGGGCTCCAGGGCGTCGCCGGAGACGGCCAGTTCACGGGCCAGCTCATCCTCGGCCGGCGGGGGTGCCCCGGCCTTGTGGGCCGCGCCGACGCGGTACATCACCGCCAGCGCCAGGGCGTCCGCCTCCATCCCCACCGGGGCCACGGTACGATCGTCGGGGCGCAGGAAGTGCGGGTTCTGGACGTAGAAGGTGATCTGGGCGCCGAGCAACAGGATCAGCCAGCTCAGATAGAGCCAGATCATGAACAGGATCAGGATGGCGAAGCCGGAATAGATGGCCGCATACCGCGCCGAGCCGGCCACGAAGCTGGCGAAGGCCCAGCCGGTCAGCTGCCAGGCTAGTCCCGCGATCAGGGCACCGATGAGGGCGGCGCGCACCTGCACCCGTGTATTCGGGATAAAGACGTAGACGAAGGTGAAGGCCAGCACGATGAAGAGGTAGGGGGCGGCGCGCCCTCCCCAGTTGGCCAGGGTGGCGAAAGGCTCCACCGCCAGCACGGTCTGGGCCAGTTCGGTGGTGGCCAGTGAGGCGGTGATGCCGAGCGCCATGAAGACCAGCACCGGCCCCACCAGCAGCACGCTCAGGTAGTCGGAGAAGCGCCGGGCCAGACTGCGGGGGTAGCGGATGTGCCAGATGGTGCTGAAGGCCTGCTCGACCTTCTGCACCAGGGCGATGACGGTGTAGAGCAGGAAGGCGACCCCGATGGCCCCCAGGACACCGACCTCGATGTTGTCGACGAACGTGATGATCTGCCGCGTCACCTCCTCGCCCCGCTCACCCAGCGGCGCCAGGAAATTCAGCAGCAGGGGTTCCACCTGATTGTGGACACCGAGCCCCTTCAGCACCGAGAAGCTCACCGCCAGGATCGGCACCAGCGACAGCAGCGTGGTGTACACCAGACTCATCGCCCGCAACGGCAGGGCGCCGGAGACCATGCGCTGGACGGTGGCCTGGGTGGTGCGCAGCGTCAGGGCCAGTATCAGAGGCCAGCCCGGGGCGTGCTCACCCCATATCCATTCCCGCTGGGACCGATGAAAACCCCGAAGGCGTTCCTTCCAGGCTGATACGGGGGAACGGGGCATCGGGCTACTCGTAATCCACTCTCACGGTGAATGAACCGGTATATTGACCCGGTTCCTCCGGGATACCGCCCGCCGGGATACGCCCGTTGACGGGGAAGTTCACGCTCCCGGAGAACGGCAGCTGGGTGGAAATCGAGCTCGCCCCGTCATGGATCTCCAGCTCCACCGGCACCGTACCGCCCGGCCCCTCGAGGGCGATACTCTCGTCCACCTGGATGGCGATCGGCTCGTTCGGCTCGCCATCGACCCTGAACTCCGCCGCCTCGTCCTGCTAGACCGCGTCGGTCTCCCCCTGGACAACGCTCGGGAAGGCCAGGGGCTCTTGCTCGGTGACGGAGAGGTCATCGATCAGGTTCAGCGTGATCCCCGCCTGGGATGAGGCGCTGTCCCCGGCACTCAGGGGGCCGGAGACGAACAGCAGCAGTACCAGCGGTCCCCCGGTCAGCGCACCCGCGCCGGAAAGAAGCACGGCCAGCCGTTTGCGTGGGCATGCGGGAAGCACCCTGTCCCGCACCCGTTCATACACACCTCGCACCCCGGTTATCATGGCAGTTCATTCCTCGAAAACAATCGTTACGGTAACCGGCACCGTTCCCTCGTAGACCCCGCCGATATCGGGGATACGGCTGACCTCGCCCACAATGTCGAAGGCGTCCCTTCCGGAGGGCGTTGTCTCGCCCTCGCTCGGCCCGCCGAAGACGACCTCGGCGTGGTCCCCGCCGTGCCCCCCGTGCAGCTCGATGGAATCGGGGAAGTCGATGTCGTACAGCCAGCGCTGGTTGTCCTGCGCGTCGACCTCGACCCGGTAGCGCACGCTCTCCGAATCGACATCCCCCGGCAACGCCGTACTCATGATGCTGCCGAAGTCGAACGTGCTCGCCCCGCCGTGGGGGTAGACCTCGATCTCGGCGCTGCCCGCCGTTGCCGTCACCGCCATCATGACGAGCCCGATCAGCCACGGCAAGACCCGGGCTCGCGGGAAGTCTGGCGGAACGGTGCCCGCGCGCTGTTCATATCCGAATGTCGACATCATGGACGATCTCCTCACCCCATTCGAGTTCCACCTCGCGTCGCGTCTCCTCCGCCGATACACCGAGACGCTCGGCTTCCCCGGGGTGTACTCTTACAACATAGTCGCCGGGCAGCAGGCGGTCGAGGATATAGAGGCCATCGAAGGCCGTCGCCGTCGACGCCACCACCTCCCCCTCGGCGTCCAGTGCCTGGATACGGACACCCGGAACCGGGACCCATTCGTCGTCACTGCGGCGCTGAACCGTCCCCTCGATCTCACCGGTGTGGGCCAGTTCGTATTCGATGGCCTGTACCGCTCCGGGACGCGCACTGACGCTGACATCCTCGCCGACACGGCGGATGAAGGGGTTCTCGATGCCGTCCAGCTCCAGCGCGATATCATGGCGCTCATACGCGGTCAGACCCTCGACCACGGCGACGCCATCGGCGCGGGTCTCGACTCGTCGATTGTCGCCGCGCACAACGACCCCCTCCTCTGGTATCCGTTCATCCTCTTCGCGACGCATGACCCTGACCGCCGCGACCCCGTCACCTATATAACGGCGGCCGCTGTCCGAAAATCTCCACCCCCCCTTGTGGGGTTCGGGGATGGCGCCGGTTTCGAAACCGACCATCAGGGACCATTCTCCATCCTCCTCCAGACCGATAGTGCCCCCCAACCGAAAACGGCGCCAGCGCTGGTTCAGGCCGACCCGCAGACCGTGCCGGTAGGCATCGCTCAGGCTGGCCCGCAGCTCTCCCCGCATATCCAGGCGATCGTTGAAATGGCGATTCCAGCTCCCGCGTAGCAGGTCCAGGCGCGAATCCGGTTCGTGCCGGTACTGCAAGCCGAGGCTCAGACGGTCCCGTCGCCCGGGCCGGCTGGCATTGAGTGTACCGGTGGAGCGGGTCTCCAGGTCATCACCCCATGAGCGCTCGTAGCGGTGGCTCAGCCGGAAGTGATCGATCCGGGTCGTCTGATTGAGGCGTGCCCGGTGCTCGCGGGCCCCGTCACGCATCTCCTCCAGACGGTAATCACTCCGCCAGCGGAACCAGTTGCTCACCGGACCGGACAACACCATCTCGGAGCGCTGTGTCCGATCGCTGCCCAGCTCCTCGGTGTCCAGATCCTCCACATCCTGGTGCTCGAGGCGCAGGTTCCAGCTCCCCAGAGGCCGCTGGAGTGCCAATCCGGTTGCTGCTCCCCGGTCATCGGCTTCGACACGCCGCAGGTGCAACCAGGTCAGTGCGATGCTCCCCGTGAGATCCACCGCCACGGCCTGTTCGGGGTGGTCCACGGGGTCCCGGCTCTGGTGGATTTCAAGCCCGGAGCTGAGTCGGGGCAGCAGACCGGCGTCCATGCGCATCCGGGAACGCTGGCTGTCTTGGGCGCCGGCGGCCGTACCGACATCGCCGATCAGGCTCCTTCCCGGTTCGATGTGGCTGACGTCATAGCGGATCTCGCCCGGCGGCAGCATGCCCGGCCCGGCATGCAGGGTCTCCTGTTCCGTGCGAACCTGCCCCCGGGGGCCGTACAGCATGATGTCGTAACGGTTCTCACCCGGCCTGACCGGCACCTCGTCGAATCGGTATCGCCCCCCTTCTACGGATTCGATGTAGTCCACGAGCTCACCATTGAGATACAGCTCCGCCGACCAGCCATCGGGTGCGTCACCCTCCAGGGTGTGGTCTGCCAGACCGGTGGTCCGAACCGCGCCCGGCGGGGCATTGGTGACCCGCAGCCCCCGCCCCGAACGGTACCGGGACAGGATCGGCGCAGCGGGTATGGCGACGCGGCCGACCTCGTAGCGGGATACCAGCCGATTCTCGTAATCCCGGGCCAGGGTCACATCCAGTCGATCCAGTTCATCGTCGGTGGTCGTGGCGTACAGCTGCCCTTCGTGATACAGAAAGTCCCCCGCCATGCGCAGTTCACCGTCCAGACGCACAGGCCAGTCATCCCGGCTGTAGTACCGCTGTTCCAGCCCCACAGCCCAGGCCGGTCTCGCCCAGGGCTGGTAAGGCAGCGTTTCCAGGGGCTGCCTGGGTGCAGCCGCCGGATCATCTCGCAGTTCACTCCAGCGCGCCTGGCGTTCCAGTCGTGCCAGCAGGGGACGCTCATCGGTGGCCTCCAGCTCTACCCGCTGCTCATGGCGGTCGAACCCCGCGAACCGCGACGGGATGAGCTCGTTCAGGGCGGGTGCGGCGATGTAGAGATCCTCGGCCTCACGTTTGTACTCATCCGGTTCCAGGCTGAAGGGCTCATCGCCCCGCTGTCCGGAACCGTCATCGGCGTCGAAGCGGAATCGCTGTTCTTCGGAAGCCAACCAGCCGTCCACGCGTCCCGCCGTGGCATCGACCTCCAGGCCGAGCTCCAGCAGGCGCGCAACATGGCCAAGAGGAAGGTAGAGAACTCCTTCATCTTCCACGGCCAGCATGGCGTCATCCAGAACGTGCCCGTCCAGCGTCAGCTCCAGGACGAGGTCCTGTGGCCCTCCCGGATCATGGTCGGCCAGGGAGAGGGCCGCCGTGACCCCCAGGGGCCAGCACAACCCCAGCATCATCAGTGCGTTCCGTGCCCGCTTCCCCCGCATGATCGCAATGACGTTCAGCGTACGGTCACGGTGCGGGCCGCCTTGGTCCCGCCGCCTCGATCCTCGAGCCCTTCATAGACCACATGGACCTGCTCACCCGATTCAACGTCCACATCCGGAAACCGAAAGATACGGCGGTCCAGCGGGACCACGACGACGGCACGGTTGCGAAGAGCGATCCGTTCGCCTGGTTCGCCGTCCTCCACGGCATGGATCGCCAATTGTCCGTAAGCGGACCGTTCCCCTTCCCGCTGGATATCGACGACCAACCCTTCCTCGTCCTTTCGAACCTCGCCAATGGCCGTTTCGACCCGGGGGTCGCCATGGGTGATCGCGAGCGGGAGGGTCACGGCGAACAGCACTTCGATATCGATTCGCACCCCTTCCTCTTCCCCGGGGTCGGTGGGTTGCTGAACCGAAGGCAGTGTCTGGACGGCGACCCGAGCGCGATATTCTCCTTCCTCCAGATCCGATGGACGGCGAGCCTGAAAACGGACGACCTGCCGCTCCCCCGGCTCGAGGGTTGCCTGGCGCGGGGAGTAGCGCATCATGGAGGCGGCATGGTGCGCGCCCTCCCCGGGCTCGGACAGCAATTCATGGCCCCCCTCCTCGAACTGCTCGGTATCGGCCACGACGACCCGGAAGGTTTTCGCTTCTTCGGCCCGGTTCACCACCATGAGCGACGCGGCCCGTTCACCGTCATCGATGTGCAGACGCGTGGGGGCGACATCCAGGCGCGCCATGGCCGCCAGCGGGAGAATCAGAAGGGATGCGGCGAGCAGGCGCGCGATCCCGGTGCGACGACCGGGAACCCACCAATGCGGAATCGGCATTCCGGACTCCTCAACGAAAAAGGGGTGCCCGGTGGCACCCCTGGATACGCGATAGAGGCGTGTATCGGCCTCCGATCAGTCGGCGTAGCTGACGGTCACCGTGAAGTCACCGCTATAACTGCCGCTCTCACCCGGCAGCGTCTCAGTGATCTCGCCGGTAACGGTGAAGGCATCGTTCCCGTCAACCAGCGTGCTGCTGGCCGCCGAGGGTGTCAGGTCCACCCCGAGGGTATTGGTGCCGTCAGTGATATCGGTCGATGCGGGCGCATCAATGGTGTACTCCGCGCCATCGTCCCCCGTGACGTTGAAGCTCGCATCCGCCGGTTCGACGCTGCCGCCGGTATAGGCGGTGCCGAAGTCCATGTGCTGATCAACGTCCACGGAGATGGCCTGCATGATTTCGAGGGAAACATCGGACGTGGCGGTATCTTGGTCCCCCGCCACGGCATGCGTTCCCGCCGCCATCAGGCCGGCGACCGCCGCGGTTACAGCCGCCGAGCGAAGGGTGAATGGTTTACGATTCAGGGTGTTTCCTCCTGGAACCTTGTTACGGTTGCTTCGGAACCGGACACCGGCATCCGTGTGCCCGGTCGACATCTTGTGAAATCCATCACGCCTGCAAGGGAAACACCTGCTTTGCAGAGCGTCAAAGAATACAATTGATCCATGTCATATGTTTGTAAATTTTTACACAGTCTGTTGACACGGATTCCGAATCTGGTTAC
>CAZGJO010000097.1:7397-7802 GCA_964525685.1 uncultured Ectothiorhodospiraceae bacterium
TCCCCCCTATCTTGCGGGCTCTTCCGCCCGGATGGCGAAACAGGTAGACGCAGCAGACTTAAAATCTGCCGGCCGCAGGGCCGTGCCGGTTCAAGTCCGGCTCCGGGCACCATCTCAGCGCAACCCCGAATGGATCCACGGCACAAAAGCAGCCGGACCCGGCGCGCGCCATCGCGTACGGAAGTCAGTAAAGAGAAAACGGATAATGGAGGCTGGACCCGGAATCGAACCGGGGTACACGGCTTTGCAGGCCGCTGCATCACCACTCTGCCATCCAGCCATCGGGAGGAGCCAGTGGCCCGCTCGACCGGGCCACCAACAAAAAACCTCGGCGGGGAGCCGAGGCCTTTGAAATCTGGAGCGGGAAACGAGACTCGAACTCGCGACCCCAACCTTGGCAAGGTT
>CAZGJO010000098.1:0-6087 GCA_964525685.1 uncultured Ectothiorhodospiraceae bacterium
CGGATCGCCTACTACATCGGGATCTTCTTCGATATCACCGACCGCAAGCAGGCCGAGGAGCGGCTGCAGTATCTCTCCTACTATGACGGCCTGACCGGTCTGCCCAATCGGGCGCTGCTCATGGAGCACCTGGAACACGCCATCAGTCTGGCCCGGCGCCACGGGGACATGTTCGCCGTGTTCTATCTCGATCTGGACCGCTTCAAGGCGGTGAACGAGGGCATGGGCCACGCGGCGGGCGACGAGCTGTTGCAGCAGGCGGCGCGGCGGCTGGAGGGTGTCCTCGGGCCGGGGGACACGCTGGCGCGGCTCGGCGGTGACGAGTTCTGCCTGCTGGTGGAGGGGCTGTCCGGGAGCGACGACGCCACCTCGGCGGCCAGCCGGGTCCTCGAGTGCCTCAAGGAGGCGTTCGAGGTCGACGACCAGATGCTCTATTCGCCGGGCTCTCTGGGCGTCGTCCTCTATCCCCACGATGGCGCCGACGTCACCACGCTGTTGCGCAACGCCGAGTCGGCGATGTACCAGGCCAAAAGCGAGGGCGGCAACTTCTTCCGTTTCTACTCTCGGGAGATGAACGAGACGGCCAGCACGCGGGTGGCCCTGGAGTCGCAGCTGCGGCGCTCGGTGGAGACGGGCGAGGGCTTCCGCTTGCAGTATCAGCCGAAGGTCGAGACCACCAGTGGCCGGATCATCGGCGCCGAGGCGCTGCTGCGCTGGCAGAACCCGGCGGGCGAGAACGTCTCGCCCGGTGAGTTCATCCCGGTTCTGGAGCAGACCGGGCTCATCGTCGAACTGGGGCGCTGGATCGTGGCCGAGGCGTCGCGCCAGAACCGGGCCTGGCAGGCGGCCGGCCTGCCCCCGATCCGCATGGCGGTGAACCTGGCCGCGCCGCAGTTCCGCCACGAGGACATCGCCACCACCATCGCCGAGATCCTGTCGGAGACGGGGCTGGCGGCGCGGGACCTGGAGCTGGAGATCACCGAGAGCATGCTGCTCGCCGACATCCCCGGGGTGATCCGCACCCTGGGCGCCTTCCGGGATCTCGGGGTGCACGTGGCGCTGGACGATTTCGGCACCGGCTATTCGTCGCTGGCCTATCTGCGCCAGTTCCCCATCGATACCCTGAAGATCGACCGCTCCTTTGTCAGCGATCTCCACCAGGACCAGGGCGGGGCGGCCATCGCCCGGACCATTCTCAGTCTGGCGGAGAACCTCGGGGTCCAGGCCGTGGCCGAAGGGGTGGAGACGCCGGAACAGCACGAATTCCTCCGTGCCGAGGCGTGCTACGCGCTGCAGGGCTTCCTCTTCGCCCGCCCCCTGGAGGCGGAGGCCTTCGCGGCCCTGCTGGCCGACGAATACATCCAGCAGCCGACCGCCGCGGCGGAGTGACGGGCCTTCGGCGGGGAAGCGGACATGACGACCCTCCTGCAGACCATCGCCGGCCTGGTGGCCCTCTGGATCACCCTCTGGGCGGGTCGCCACGCGCTCTTCTTCAAGCGCGAACCGCGCTCCGCCCAGGCGTGGCTGCTGTTCATCCTGCTGCTGCCGCCCCTGGGCGGGATCGCCTACTACTTTCTGGGGGTGAACCGGGTGGAGACCCGGGCGCGGGAGCTCAAGGGGGCCCATCCGGTGCACGGTGCCACGCGCCGGCCGGAGGCGGAGCGCGCGCGCTACGGCCAGCTGGAACGCCTGGGGCAGGGGGTCAGCAGCGCGCCGCTGGTCAGCGGCAACCGGGTGACGGCACTGCACAACGGCGAGGCGGCCTATCCGGCCATGCTGGCGGCCATCGATGCCGCCGAGCAACGGGTCTGGCTGGCCAGCTACATCTTCGATCCCGATGCCGTCGGCATGCGCTTTGTCGATGCACTGACGCGGGCCCGGGAACGGGGCGTGGAGGTCCGGGTGCTGGTGGACGGGGTCGGTGAGCTCTACTCATGGCCCCGCCGGATCACGCGCACCCTGGCCGGTGAAGGGGTGTCGGTGGCGCGCTACCTGCCGCCGCGCCTCTTCCCGCCGGCCTCGTGGCTGAACCTGCGCAACCACCGCAAGGTGCTGGTGGTGGACGAGCACACCGCCTTCACCGGTGGCATGAACATCGGCCAACGCCACTGCCACGACGCGGACCACCCCCAGCGCACCGGCGATATCCATTTCCGGGTGGCGGGTCCGGTGGTTACCCAGTTCGCCGAGGCCTTTGCCGACGACTGGACCTTCACCACCGGGGAGTCACTGGCTCTGCCGCCACCGGGCCCGGCCTCGGGGGAGGCCGACTGCCGGGTGATCGTCGACGGCCCCAACGAGGATCTGGATCGGCTGAAGCTGCTGCTGGTCGGCGCCGTCGGCGTCGCCCGGCGCCGGATCGCCATCATGA
The DNA here is from genome assembly GCA_964525685.1 of uncultured Ectothiorhodospiraceae bacterium. Taxonomy (GTDB): domain Bacteria; phylum Pseudomonadota; class Gammaproteobacteria; order Thiohalospirales; family Thiohalospiraceae; genus Thiohalospira. The sequence goes on from CAZGJO010000098.1 coordinate 2,372, forward strand.
CCCCCTACTTCCTGCCCCCCCGGGAGCTCATCGCCGCGTTGCAGGCGGCGGCCCTGCGCGGGGTGCAGGTGGACCTGATCCTGCCGGGGAAAAACAACCTCGCCTACGTCCACTGGGCGACGCGCCACATGCTCTGGGAGATCCTGCAGTGGGGGTGTCGGGTCTACTACCAGCCGCCGCCCTTTGCACACACCAAGCTCTTCCTGATGGATGGCCGCTATGCCCTGGTGGGGTCGGCCAACCTGGATCCCCGCAGCCTGCGGCTGAATTTCGAGCTGGGGATGGAGAGCTATGACCGGCCGCTGGTGGAGGAGCTGCTCGAGTACTTCGATACCGTGCTCGAGCGCAGCCGGGAGGTGACACTGGCCGAGGTGGACAGTCGGCCGTGGTATCAGCGAGTGCGCGACGGCTCGGCCTGGGTGTTTGCGCCTTATCTCTGAAACCGCTGCGGGGGCGGCCGCGACTCAGTACTGCGCGTGGTGGGAGGGGAAGTCGCTGCCCGGCGGGTAGGGTAGAAGTTCGCAGGTGTCGTCGTCGCAGCGGATGTAGCCGCCGCTCTGGTGCCACTGGGGCAGGACCAGACGCCTGGCGGGGGTGCCGTCGACGGTCGTTTCGTGGACGGCCGGTCGATGGGTGTGGCCGTGGATTATGCGGCGGACGCCGTGGTCGCGGAAGGCGGCCGCCACGGCATCGGCGTTGACGTCCATGATGGCGTCGGACTTGCTGCTCTGGCTGGCGCGGCTCTGTTCACGCGCCTGGCGTGCCTGCTCCGCGCGCTCGGCCACCGACAGGGCCAGGAAACCGGCCTGCCACTGCGGGTCGAGGACCATGGCGCGGAAGGCCTGGTGCTCGGTGTCGTCGGTGCAGAGGGAATCGCCGTGGAGCAGCAGGGTGGGCTCGCCGCCGAGGTCGACGACGGTGGCCTCCGGCAGCAGTTCGGCGCCGAGACGCTCGGTCAGGTCGCGGCCCATGAGGAAGTCGCGGTTGCCGTGCTGGAGGTAGAGGTCGGCGTCGAGGGCGGCCAGCGCGTCGAGCAGGGGTTCGTAGGCGGGATGGATGGCGTCGTCGCCGAACCAGACCTCGAAGATGTCGCCGAGCAGGTAGAGGGCATCCGCTTCACGTGCCGGGCCGTTCAGGAAGGCCATGAAGAGGTCGATGGTCTCCGGCCGTGCCGGTTCCAGGTGCATGTCGGAGACGAGCAGGGTGGTGGCCATGGTTCAGCCCTCTCCGCCTTCACCGTGGAGGACCACCCCCTGGAGGACCACCGGTTCCGCCGGGACGTCGGCATGCCCGGCGACGCTGGTGGTGGTGAGGCCCTGGATGGCGTCGGCGACCTCCATGCCGGAGACCACCTCGGCGAAGACGCAGTAGCCATAGCCGTCCGGGGTCGGTTCGCGGTGGTCGAGGAAGTCGTTGTCGGCAACGTTGACGAAGAACTGGTCGGTGGCCGAATGGGGGTCGCGGGTGCGCGCCATGGCGACCGTGCCGCGCTTGTTCTTCAGGCCGTTGTCGGCCTCGTTGCGGATGGGATCGCCGGTGGTCCGGCGCTGCATGCGCTGGTCGAAGCCACCGCCCTGGATGACGAAGCCCTCGATGACCCGGTGGAAGAGGGTGTCCGCGTAGTGACCGTCACGGGCGTAGGCGAGGAAATTGGCGACGGTGTTCGGTGCCGCGTCGTCCTTCAGCTCCCAGACCATGTCGCCGTGGCTGGTTCGCAGGGTTGCCCGGGTCATGCGTCGTTCTCCTCTTGTTCGTCGCTTTCGATGGCGTCGCCGGTGTAGCGCTCCACCCGCTTGATGACCACCGGGGTCAGCGGGGCGTCCTCGGCACAGGGGCCGACGGCACCGGTGGCGACGCCGCCGATGGTATCGACCACGGACATGCCGTCGATAACCTCGCCGAAGACGGCATAGCCCCAGCCGCGCGGATCGGGCCGGCGATGGTCCAGGAAGTCGTTGTTCACCAGGTTGATGAAGAACTGGCTGGTGGCCGAGTGGGGGTCCTGGGTGCGCGCCATGGCCAAGGTGCCGCGGCGGTTCTGCAGGCCGTTGTCGGCCTCGTTGCGGATGGGCGCGCGGGTCTCCACCGGCTCGTAGTCCTGGCCGTAACCGCCCCCCTGGACCATGAAGCCGTCGATGACGCGATGGAAGACGGTGCCGTCATAGGTGCCGTCGTCGGCGTAGGCGAGGACGTTCTCCACGGTCTCCGGCGCCGCTTCCGGGTCGAGTTCCACCAGGATGGCGCCGTGGCTGGTCTCGATGAGCAGGCGAGGCTGCTCGGCCTGTAGCGGCAGTGACAGCAACAACCCGACGGCCAGGGCGGTCAGGCGAACGGGCAAGCGGCGAACAATGGGCGTTTTCATCCGCCATATGCTAGCGCCTTTGGGGGCGGTTCGGCTACCATGGCGCGCCATGCAGACCCATCATGTCGTGACCCGTTTCGCCCCGAGCCCCACCGGCCGGCTCCACCTGGGCAATGCCCGTACCGCACTGTTCAACGCCCTGCTGGCCCGTGCCGCCGGCGGGCGTTTCCTGCTGCGGCTGGAGGATACCGACGCCGAGCGCAGCGAGGCCGACCATGAGCACGCCCTGCGCGACGATCTGCGCTGGCTCGGACTGGACTGGGATGCCGGACCCGATGTCGAGGAGGCGGCCGGCGGCCCGTGGCGGCAGTCGGAGCGCGCGGCCGAGTACGCGGAACGCTTCCAGCGCCTCGAGGCCGCGGGCCACGCCTACCCCTGTTATTGCAGCGAGGCGGAGCTGGCGGCGGAGCGCGAGGAGCAGCGCCGGGCCGGCCGGCCGCCCCGGTACGGGGGGCGCTGTCGCCACCTGGATGCCGAGCGTCGGTCGGCGCTGGCCGCCGAGGGGCGTCGGCCCGTCCTGCGCTTCCGGGTGCCGGACAACGGCACGGTCACCTTCGACGATCTCCTGCGCGGCGAACAGCAGACCGCAGTGGCCGAACTCGGGGACTTCGTCATCCGCCGCGCCGATGGCAGCCCCGGCTTCCTGTTCGCCAATGCGGTGGATGACGCGCTCATGGGGGTGACCCATGTGCTGCGCGGCGAGGACCACCTGAGCAATACGCCGCGCCAGCTGCTGGTGCTCGAGGCGCTGGGGCTGGAGGCGCCGCACTACGGCCATCTCGGGCTGATCGTCGAGAGCGACGGCAGCCCGTTGTCCAAGCGGCGCGGCGGGCGCGCCCTGGGCGATCTGCGCGAGGCCGGTTTCCTGCCGGAGGCGGTGGTCAACGCCCTGGCACGACTGGGCCACGCCAGCGGACAGGATGAACTGCTGGGGCTGGGCGAACTGGCCGCCGGTTTCGAGGTGGCGCGTCTGGGGCGCGGCCCGGCCCGCTTCGACTTCGACCAGCTGCTCTACTGGCAGCGCGAGGCGGTGGCGGCCGCCGACAATGCGACCCTCTGGGCGTGGCTCGGCGCCGACGTCCATGCCGCCCTCGGTGCGGCGGGGATCGATGGCGAGGCCTTCGTTGCCGCCATCCGCGAGAACATCGGCCTGCCGGAAGAGGCGGGCCACTGGGTGGAAGTGGTGGCCGGCGACACCCCGACCACCGACGATGCGGCCCGCGAGGTCATTGATGGCGCCGGCGGTGATTTCTTCATGGCGGCGCTGGAGGCCCTGGCCCTGCACGGGCCCGATTTCGCCGCCATGGCGAAGGAGGTCGGCCGGCGCACCGAGACCCGGGGGCGCGCCCTCTAC
>CAZGJO010000098.1:6097-7708 GCA_964525685.1 uncultured Ectothiorhodospiraceae bacterium
GCCCCTGCGCGCGGCGCTGACCGGGCGTACACAGGGCCCGGAACTCGGTCCGCTGCTCGCCCTCATGGGCGCGGATCGCGCCCGGCGCCGCCTGCAGATCCATGTCAGCGAACGGTGACTCCCATGCTCCGGATCCACAACAGTCTGACCCGCGAGAAGGCCCCCTTCGAGCCCATCGATCCCGAGCGGGTGCGCCTCTATGTCTGCGGCATGACCGTCTACGACTACTGCCATGTGGGCCATGCCCGGGTGCTGGTGGTCTTCGATACCGTCTACCGCTGGTTGCGCCACCGATTCGGTGACGGGCATGTGGTCTACGTGCGCAACATCACCGATGTCGACGACAAGATCATCGACCGCGCCAACGACAACGGCGAGCCGATGGCCTCGCTCACCGAGCGCTTCATCCAAGCCATGCACGACGACGCCGCGTCCCTGGGGGTGCTGGCGCCCGACGAGGAGCCGCGCGCCACCGGCCACATCGACGGCATCATAACCATGATCCGGGGCCTGATGGACGGCGGCTACGCCTACCTCGCCGACAACGGGGACGTCTACTACGACGTCAGCCGTTTCGAGCGCTACGGCCGCCTCTCCGGCAAACGGCTCGAGGATCTGCGCGCTGGCAGCCGGGTGGAGGTGGACGAGGCCAAGGACGATCCGCTGGATTTCGTGCTCTGGAAGGCGGCCAAGCCGGACGAGCCGAGCTGGGACTCGCCGTGGGGGCCGGGGCGGCCGGGCTGGCACATCGAGTGCTCGGCCATGTCCACCGAGTGCCTTGGCCACCACTTCGACCTCCACGGCGGCGGCCTCGATCTGCAGTTCCCCCACCACGAGAACGAGATCGCCCAGAGCGAGGCGGCCACCGGCGAGACCTTCGCCAACGTCTGGATGCACAACGGCTTCGTGCGCATCAACGAGGAGAAGATGTCCAAGTCGCTGGGCAACTTCTTCACCGTGCGCGACGTGCTGGACCACCATCATCCGGAGACCCTGCGCTACCTCATCGTCGCCAGCCACTACCGCAGCCCGCTGAACTACGACGACCAGCGCCTGGCCGAGGCGCGCCAGGCGCTGACCGGCCTCTACACCGCCCTGCGCGGCGTCGAGCCGGCGAGCACGGTGCCGGTCGAGGGCCCGGCCGCCGAGTGGGTGGCCCGGTTCGAGGCGGCCATGGACGACGACTTCAATACCCCCGAGGCGCTGGCCGTGCTGTTCGAACTGAGCCACGCGCTCAACCGGGAACGGGAGGCCGGAGAGACCGGAGAGGCGGCGGGGCTGGCCGCCACCCTGCGGACCCTCGGTGGCTATCTCGGACTGCTGCAGCGGGCGCCCGACGACTACCTCCAGGCCGCTGCGGGCCACACCGGCGGACCGGATGCCGAGACCATCGAGGCGCGCATCGCCGAGCGGCGGGAGGCGCGGGCGGCGCGGGACTTTGCCCGGGCGGATGCCATCCGCGACGAGCTGGCGGCGCAGGGGATCACACTGGAAGACGGGCCGGAAGGCACCACCTGGCGGCGGGGGTAGCCCTTCCCGTTTCGGACGCCGGGGCGGGGGGATCGCGATCCTTCGAACCCGGGGGACGCCGTGAATACGTCCCTGTAGGCT
>CAZGJO010000099.1:0-7692 GCA_964525685.1 uncultured Ectothiorhodospiraceae bacterium
CCCCGCGACTGCCGTTCTCCGACCAGCGGCGCCAGCGGCGCCGGTTGGCCAGCCCCTCGCGCAGGGCATCGGCGATATCGTCGACGTCGTAGGGGTCGATGAGCTGGCCGTTGCGGCAGTTGGCCAGGATGTCGCGGGGGCCGCCATCCCGGGTCGCGACGATGGGCAGCCCACTGGCGGCCGCCTCGATGAGGGTCAGACCGAACGGCTCGGTGAGCGCCGGATTCACGAACAGGCCGCGGCTGCGCGCCGCCATGCGGTAGATGTGCGGGACGTCGGAGGCGCGGTGCTGCTTGGGATAGGCGACCCGCCCGTAGAGATCGTAGCGATCGATGGCCAGCAGCAGCTGGGTCAGCACATCCCGGGCCCCCTTTTCCATGGTCTCGATGTCCTCGCGGGTCCCGGCGACGAGGACAAGATTGGCCATCTCCTGGAGGTCGAGGTTCTCGCCGTAGGCGCGCACCAGATTGATCATGTTCTTGCGCTCGTCCGCCCGGGACATGGCGAGGATCATCGGTTTGCGCGGGTCCTTCAGGAAGCGGTTCACCGTCTTGCGGATGGTGGGATCGCCCTCGTTCTCGCGCGGCGGGCGGAACCGGGTCAGGTCGACCCCGGGCGGGATGACGCGCATCCGTTTGGGCTGATAGTTGTCGTACTGGGCGTACTGGGTCTCCACCTCCTGGTTGGTCGAGGCGATGACCAGCGCGGCGCGGTCCAGGGTGGCCTCTTCGGCCTCGATGCGCTGGCCCATGTTGTAGACCTCCTCGATGCGCGAGGCCTTGAGGCCGCGCTCGAGCAGGCGCGCCTTCTTGTCGCGCCCCAGGGAATGGCCGGTATGGACCAGCGGCACCCCCAGCAGGTCGGCCAGCCGTCCCCCGACCAGGCCGGCGTCGGCATAATGGCTGTGGACCACATCCGGCACCCGGCCGACCTCGCGGATGTGGTGCAGCGCCCGGTCGGCGAAGACCCCGAGATGGGGCCACAGGACCTCCTTGCGCAGATAGCGGCGCGGACCGCACTCCAGTCGCACGATGCGCGCGCCGTCGGAGAGCACCTCCTCCGGCTCGGCGTAGTCATCGGAGACCTTGGGATCGATCACCCGGCGGGTCAGCAGGTCGACGCGGTCCACCTTCGGGTGCTCGGCCAGGGCACGGGCCAGCTCCACCACATAGAGCGTCTGACCACCGGTGTCGGCGTCGCGGCCCAGTTCCAGATCCGTCCCCCGAATCAGGCCGTGCACACTGATCAGGACGATATAGAGCCCCTCTTCGCCCGAGGCCTTGTCGCTCTCACTCATGACATCCACTTCTCGCTGAAGGCATCGTAGAACGCCGCTTCCTCTACTAGGGCGCCCTGCCGCCCGCATATCGCCGCCGCAAACTCGACGCCCCGCGTCAGGGACTGGTGCGGGGTCCAGCCGCGCAGGCGTCCCAGGATGAAGACGGCGGCCAGCGCATCACCGGCGCCCACGGCATCCTGGAACTCACCGACCGGCCGGGGCTGGACCCGGAAGGCCTCGGCGTCGCCCACCCATTCGGCGCCATCCGCGCCATGGGTCAGGATCAGGGCCTCGGCCCCCAGTCGCTCCCGGAAACCGTCGGCGTCGGGCGACCGGAACCCCTCGCCCAGGGTCGCCTGTTCATCGCCATTGAGCTTGATCCAGCGACTCCCGCGGAGCAGCGCCTCCACCCCGGCGGCATCCCACCAGGGGGCGCGCAGATTGACGTCGACGAAGATGGGGGCGGACAGGGCGCGACGCAAGGCCTCCAGGGCCCGGCGCGAGGCATCGGCGCGCGCGGCCAGAGTACCGTGGTAGAGGAGCGCGGGTTGCCGACCGGCGATGGCGGTCTCGATGCCGGCCGGGTCGATATGGTCGTAGGCGACATCGGTGACGATGTCGTAGCTCGGCTCCCCCGCCGCCAGGGAGACGGCGACACGGCCGGTGGGATGTACGGGATCGACCTGCAGGCCCTCCAGCGGCATGCCGTGGCGCACCATGGCGTCGCGGACGTGCTCACCGGCGGCATCCGCGCCCACACGACTGATGAATAGCGGCTCGACCCCGAACCCGGCCAGGTGCCAGGCCACATTGAAGGGGGCGCCACCGAGAACGGACCGGACGTCCCCCTCGGGGCCGGTGAATTCGTCGAACAGGACCTCTCCGAAGAGGACGGGAGCGTGACGACTGGCGTGGCTCATGGCCACAGGATATCGCAAAAGAACGGTGAATGCCCGTGTTGTCAGGCCCTGTCGAGTAGGCGAAACTAGGGCATTCCCTTTCCACCCGACCCGTTTCTCGGAGCCCCATGGCACAGGAAAACCTTGCTGGCGCCTATCGCTTGCTGGAAGACTCGCTGCTCTACCTCAACGGCGAGCCCGTGGGCACGTGCGCGGCCATGGACCCCAAGGCCCTGGCCGCCGCCAATTACGAGGAGTGCTTCGTTCGGGATTTCGTCCCCTCCGGCCTGGTCTTCCTGCTGGACGGGCGCACCGACGTCGTGCGCAACTTCCTGCAGGCGGTTCAGAGCCTGCGCACCCGCGAGCGCAGCTCCGCCGGCCACGAGATCCAGCCCGGCGTGATGCCGGCAAGCTTCCGCGTGGAATGCGATGAAAACGGTGACGAAGCGTTGCTGGCCGATTTCGGCGAGCGCGCCATCGGCCGGGTCGCCCCGGTGGACTCGATGATGTGGTGGCTCATCCTGCTCTATATGTACGTGCAGAAGACCGGGGATCGGGAGCTGGCGGAACGGCCGGAGTTCCAGAGCTCCATGCGCCAGATCCTGCATATCTGCCTGAAGGACACCTTCGAGGTCAGTCCCGGCCTGCTGGTCCCCGACGCCTGCTCCATGATCGACCGTCGCCTCGGGATCTACGGCCACCCGCTGGAGATCCAGGCGCTCTTCTTCGGGGTCCTGCGCTGCGTTCACGAGCTGCTGGTTCCGCGCGGGCCGGAGGACGAGGACCTGCTGGACGCCGCCATCACCCGCGAACAGGCCCTGCGCAACTATGTCCGCCTGTTCTACTGGCTCGACCTCCAGCGCCTCAACGAGATCCACCGCTACTCCACCGAGGAGTTCGGCATCGACAGCATCAACATGCTGAACATCTACCCGGAGTCCATCCCCGACTGGGTGGTGGACTGGATACCGGAGGAGGCCGGCTACCTGGTGGGGAATGTTGGTCCGTCGCGGATGGATTTTCGCTTCTTCAGTCTCGGCAACCTGCTCTCGGTGCTCTTCGGGCTGGGCACCGACGATCAGGCGGAGCGCACCATGCAGCTGTTCGACGCGCGCTGGGGCGACCTGGTCGGCGCGGTGCCGATGAAGATCTGCTACCCCGCCATGGAGGGGCTGGAGTGGCAGGTACAGACCGGCTCGGACCCCAAGAACGCCCCGTGGTCCTATCAGAACGGGGGGAACTGGCCCGCGCTGCTCTGGCACTTCGTGGCCGCCACGGTGAAGACCGGTCGGGGCGATCTGGCGGAGCGCGCCTACCAGCAGGCGGAGGTCAAGCTGGAGGCGGACCACTGGGTGGAGTACTACGACGGCCGCGCCGGCCGGCTCGTCGGGCGCCGCGCCAACTTCAATCAGGTCTGGACGGCCACCAGCCTGATCCTCGCCCACAAGATCCTCGAGGATCCCACCATCATCGATCTCTTCCCGCGCTAGTCCGGCTTCGCGCCGCCCCCGGTGGCACGGGCGTGCGCGAAAAGCGAGTCGATGTCCATGGGGCGCGCCCGCAGAAAGCCCTGATAGGTGTCACAGTCGCGCTGCAGCAGATGGTCGCGTTCGCCCGCCTCTTCCACACCCTCGGCCACCACGTAGAGCTCCATGCTCCGGGCCAGGTTGAGGATGGTATCGACAACGGCGGCACTGCGCGGCGTTTCGTGGATCCCGGTAATGAAGGCGCGGTCGATCTTCAGGGTATCCAGGGGCAATTGATGGATGTGGGTCAGGGAAGAATAGCCGGTCCCGAAGTCATCCATGGCGAAACCCACGCCCTCCTCGCGCAGGGCGTGCATCTTCGTCACGGTGTCGCCGATATTGTCCACCACCGCGCTCTCGGTGATCTCCAGCATGAGCATCTCCGGCGGCACCCGGTGGTGCTGCAGGCCCCGCTTGACGCGCTCGACAAAATCATCCAGATGGAATTGATGGGGGCTGACGTTGACCGCGAAACCGTGCTCGGGGATGGCCAGTCCGGCATCCAGCCACCGGCGGATCACCGCCAGGGTGGAATCCAGGACCCAGTCGCCCAGGCCGACGATGAGTCCGGCCTCCTCGGCCAGCGGCACGAACTCCGCCGGCGAGACCGGTCCGTGGCCCGGCGACTCCCAGCGCAGCAGCGCCTCCGCCCCGGCAAAGCGGTCATCGGCGAGGCGGTGCTGCGGCTGCAGGAAGAGCTCGAAACCGTCCCGCTCCAGGGCACGGCGCAGTTCGTGCTCCAGTGACAGCCGCCGCCGGGTGTGGGAAAACATTCGTTGCTCGAAGGGGCGCACCCCGCCCCCCTCGGCCTTGGCGTGGTACATCGCCATGTCGGCGCGCGTGATGACGCCCTCGTTGCTGTTCGCGTCGTCATCCGCCGGAAACCAGGCCACGCCGATGCTCGACTGAATGTCCACCGGGTGGCCCCGGACGCGGTGGCGACGGTCGATGTTCCGTTGCACCCGAGCGGCCAGCTCCATGGCCCGCGCACGCGCCGCATCCGGGTCCGCACCGAGATTCGGAAGGAGCAGCACGAATTCGTCCGCTGACAGGTGCGCGACCAGCGCCTCGCGGCCGAACCCGCGACGCAGGCGCTGGCCGACCGTACGCAGCAGGCGGTCTCCGATGCCGTGGCCAAGGCTGTCGTTGACCCGCTTGAAGCGATCCAGGTCCACATAGACCAGGGCGCCGTAGTGGCCATCCCGAAGCGCCTCGGCCAGGCCCTGCTCCAGGGCTTCGTGCAGGGCATGGCGGTTCGGCAGGCCGCTGACATCGTCGAAGTAGATCTGCCGATGCAGGCGATTGCGCGCCTCGGCGTAGGCGCGGTCGCGCTCCAGTTGCGCCAGTGCATGGCCGGCATCGGCGGCCAGCTCCATCAACAGCCCGATGACCGGGGCCTCGAAGAATGCCATTTCCGAGGCATAGACGCTGAGGCAGAGGGCGCCGACCGGCTCCCGGGGCCGTTCCCCGATGGGGAAGGTCCCGCTGGCCAGGACACCGTGCGCCTCCGCGAGCTCGCGCCAGGGCGCAGCCGAAGGCTCTCCGGGGATGTCGTTGACCACCATCGGCACCCAGCCCTGGACCGCCCGGCCGGAGGGCCCCCGCCCCTCCGGCCGGCTCGGATCGGTGGTGATATGGAGGTGTTCGCGCAGGTACTCCCGATCGAGGCCGGCCGCGGCCACCGGGAACAGTCGACCATCGGCCTGCACGCGCCCCACCCAGGCGATCTTCAGCTCCGCATGTTCCACGACGATCCGCACCAACCGGTCGAGGAGCGACTGGGCGTCCTCCTCGTGGATGATGGCGCGGTTGAATTCGGACCGGGCGCGGTAGAGCGCGCTGTGGCGCTCCACATCACGCTGATGGCGGCGCTCCTCGGTCACGTTGCGCAGCCGCCAGAGGTGGCCCAGGAAGGTGCCGTCGCGCTCGTGGACGGGGCGATGTTCCAGCTCGTAGATCCGTCCGTCGCGCATCTCCAGCGGCATGCCGGTGACCACCTCGCGGGAGGTGACGATCCCGTACACCGCCTCGACCACGGCCTCGTCGGAATCGCTGCGTACATGCGGTGCCAGCTGCCTGACGACGTCGCAGCAGTGCATCCCCACCGGCTCGGCGATACCGACCTCGGCATAGAAGGCGCGCGCGGCCGGGTTGACGAACACCACCCGCGGCTCGGTGTCCTCCATCACCACGATGTCCTCGAGGGCATCGGTGAGAGCCATCAACCGGACCAGCAGCTCATCGCGCGGGATGGCCCACTGCGCTTCTTCCGGATTTCGAGTCACTGTAGAAACCTCATGGATGGTGCCACCACCACCCAACATCACCGCTGACCCCGATCCCGCATCTTCAGGCCGGCCTCGCGGCCCAGCTTCGCCGTGAGCAGCAGCACCGGGATGCCGTGCATGGCGAAGTCCAGGATGTCGAGGGGCCGGGTCAGCGTCCCCTCGGAGAGCATCTTCAGCTTCTCCCACAGGTGCGGCTCGGGGTAGAAGGGAGACAGCCCCAGCAGGATGCCGACAACGAGCAGGGGCAACAGGGGGATACGGTCCAGCCAGGTCACGCGACCTCCTTCATGCGGAACGATGAGGGGCAACCCTACACCAAACGGGGGTGTTCAGACTATGAAGTGAACCATCCATCTGTAGAATGGCCGATAGACACCCAATGAACCAGGAGCCACCATGCCCGCCGGACGCTGGCGCATTGCAACCATTTCCGCCGTCCTCCTCCTCGCGGTCTTCCTCCTCCTCCCCGGTCTGCTCGCCGACCGTGTGGAGCGGGAGTTCCGCACGCTGACCACGGTGGCCTCGGAGAACCAGGCCATGGATCTGGTGGTCACCGATTACCGGCGCGGCTGGTTCGGCGCCGAGGCCCGCTCCGAGCTGCACCTGCGACTGGGCGGAGAGACCGTTGTCGTGCCGCTCTCCCATGCCATCGACCACGGACCCACCCTGCCGCGTCTGCGCGCTGCCCGGGTCGACACCCGGCCGGCCGACGGTGAACTCCATGATTTCGAGCTCGCCGCAGCCCTCGGCTTCACCGGCACCACACGGCGGCGGCTGCACCTCCCCCCCTTCGCGGGTGTTCCGGACGAGGCCACCGGTGTCCGGGTGGACCACGACGGCGCCTCGCTCCGTCTGCGTCTGGGGAGGGGCCAGGCGAGCTACGATCTCGAAGGCGAGCTCCCGCGTCTGGTCCTCAGCGAAGGAGATGACGCCGAACTGGCCGTCGAGGGGGTCCGGCTGGCCTCCAGCGGCCAGCGCGAGGATGACGGCGATGCCCCCTTCTGGTCCGGGGAGAGTGCCCTGACCATCCACCGTGCCACCCTCGACGACGCGACGCAGCCGGGCTCCGGCAGTCTGCGTGAGGCCCGGATCACGGCCAGCCAGGAGAGCCGTGACGGCCAGGTGGAACTGGCGCACACGGCCCGGTTCGAGGCCCTCGAACTGGCGCAGCTCGAAGCGGGTCCCGGTGATTACGCCATCCGCCTCGGCGGTCTCGACCGCCACGCCTGGGATGCCTTCCAGGAGCGGATCCACGCCGTCCACGACCAGGGGCTGTCGGTGGAGATGACCGAGGCGCTGATGGCCCAGGCCCTCCTGGAGACACTCCCCGAGTTCCTTGCCGGAGAGCCGCACCTGGAACTCTCCCGTTTCGAGCTGGAAACACCCGACGGGCCGGTCTCCGCCGACCTGGGGGTGCGGATGGCCGGGCCTCCCGATGATGCCCGGGCGGCGCGGCTGGATGCCCAGCTTCACCGGCTGAGCGGCGATTCCCGACTGGCCCTGCCGGAAGAGACCCTGCGCCGGTTCATCGCCTTCAACCTGATGAACGAGGCGCGTGCCACGGCCGGTGGTGCCGTCTCCGAGAGCCGTCTGGAATCGATCGTCGCGGAGATGGCGCGTCAGCAGGTTCGGCAGCTGCGCGACATGGGCTTCTTCGAGGAGAGCGGGGACGACCGGCTGGAGAGCCGACTGGAACTGCG
>CAZGJO010000100.1:0-3309 GCA_964525685.1 uncultured Ectothiorhodospiraceae bacterium
CCTTCGCCGCCCAACCCGCCCTGCACCACCCGACCCACGCGCTGGCCGACCGCGATCATCGCCCGGTCTTCGGTGGCACCTACTACCGCAACCGCCACCCGGAGCGTCGTGAGCAGCTCGAGCACCTGCTCGACGGCGCCCGGGAGTTCGACCTCATCATCTTCGACCGGACCCACGGCCAGGAGTCGGAGTCGGTCGGCTTCCCCGACCGCTTCCAGTCCCACGTCCAGGGCGGAGTCCCCTACGAGGAGATGGTGCGCATCTACCGCGAGCACCGCCTGTTCCTCAACACCAACTCCGTGATCGCCTCGCCCACGATGTTCTCCCGCCGGGTCTTCGAGCTGCTGGCCTGCGGCACGCCCGTGGTCTCGACCCCGTCGCGGGGTGTCGAGGAGTTGTTCGGGGACATCATCCCGATCGTCGACACCGAACCCACCGCCCGGACGGCGATCGACCGGCTGCTGTCCGACGACGAGCTGTGGCGCGAACGCTCGGCCGCCGGGATCCGCCAGGTCCTCGCCGAGCACACCTACCAGCACCGCCTGGCCCGGGTGGCAGCCTTCGCGGGCTACACCCTCACCCCCTACGCCGACCGCGCGGCAACGGTGCTGCTGCTCGACGACGAGCAGGACCGCACCCACGGGCTGTGCCTGCAGTTGGCGGCCGAGGACAGCGAGCTGACCGTGGCCGTTGGCACCGCCCGACCCGAGCGCTTCACCGACCTCCCCGTGACGGTGGTGCGCCAGGACGCGGCGCAGGAGACGCAGGCGAGGTGGCGCCACCTCGCCGACCGGGTCACCTCCCCCTTCGTGGTACCGGCCCATCCCCTCACCGCACCCGTGGCGCTGACCGACCTGGTGCTCGGGCTGGTGCTGACCTCCGGTGACGCGGCCGGCTTCGATCCGGCCAACCCGGCGTGGCGCCATGTCGACCGGGTGGACAACAGCGCCATCGCGCTGCGCCGCGAACTCGTCCTCGAGCACGGCTGGGACGTCGATGCGGCCGGTGCGGACCGCGTCGCGGCGACCCTGGCCGCCGCCGGGGTCCGCCCGTTCAACCTCGGTGCGGCCCCTACGCAGGTCGGCGCGCCGACCGTGGCTGCGGGCTGAGCCGGGTATGCGCATCGCGATCTACGGCGACGTCAACCTCAACCTCATCGATGGCTCGGCGATCTGGCTCGCTGCCCTCGCGGAGACCCTCGCGCTCGATGACGACACCCAGGTGGTCGTCCTGCTCAAGGCGCCGATCGAGCGGGAGCTGGTGGTGGCGCCCCTGCGTGACCGCCACAACGTGCGCCTGGTCCCCGACCCGCACGGTCGCGCCCGCCTGCAGCCCGCACAGGCCCTCGACGTCCTCGAGGAACTCGACGACGGGCAGCCCTTCGACGTGGTGCTGCTGCGCGGCTTCGCGGTGTGCCAACAGGCAGCCGATCGCGACCGGTTGCATGGCCGGCTGTGGACCTACCTCACCGACATCCCGCAGCAGCCGCATCTGGCCGGCCCTGAGGAGCGCGCCGCCCTCGGCCGCATCGCCGCGGCCTCCCAACGGGTGCTGTGCCAGACCGACGAGCTGCGAGGGATGCTGGAGGGGCTGGTTCCCCAGGCGGCCTGGCGTACGGCCCTGCTCACACCGATGGTGCCCGAGGGGTTCCTGCGCGAACCCCGACCGCTGCAACAGCCACCAAGGCTGTTCTACGCCGGCAAGTTCGCGCCGATGTGGGGGTTCTTGGAGACCGTGTCGGCCTTCACCCAGCTCCGCGCACAGCACCCCGACCTCGAACTCCATGTCGCCGGCGACAAGGTCCACGACCCGCCCGACGACCCGGGCTATGCGCCTGCGGTCCGCGCGGCCTTGAGCGACACCCCAGGGCTCGTCTGGCACGGCGCGGTCAGTCGCGCCGAGGTGGCTGATCTGCTGACGGCCTCGGACGTCGCGCTGTCCGCTCGACATCCGACGATGGATGCCTCCCTGGAGCTGTCCACCAAGGTGCTCGAGTACGGGGCGGCGAACGTGCCCGTGGTGCTCAACCGCAACCCGCTGCACGAGCGGGTGTTCGGTGGCGACTACCCGCTGTTCATCGACCAGCTCGACGACCTCGCCGGCGTGCTGGGCACGGTCCTCGCTGATCCCGCGCGCTGGGAGCAGGCCCGCGCGACCGCCCGTCGGGCCGCCGAGGACTACACCTTCGGGCGGGTACGGGCACGCTTGGAGCCGGCGCTGACGGCGGCACGGCCGCAGGGCGAGCGTCGGCTGCGGCGCCGCCGGGTGGTGGTGGCGGGGCACGACCTGAAGTTCACCGGACCCTTGGCGCAGATGCTGCGCCGTACCGGGGCGGAGGTCCGCGAGGACCGCTGGACCGGTCACGGCGGGCACGACGTGGGCCACAGCCGCGAGCTGCTCGGCTGGGCGGACGCCATCTGGGCGGAGTGGTGCCTGGGCAACGCCGTGTGGTACGCGGCGAACCGCTCGCGTGACCAGCGGCTGGTGGTGCGCCTGCACCGTCAGGAGCTGACCACCGACTTCCCCGGCCAGGTCGACCAGGCCGGCGTGGACCGCCTGGTGTGCGTGGCGCCCTTCGTCGCCCGCGAGGCGATCGATCGCTTCACCTGGGACGCGGCGCAGGTCGAGGTCGTGCCCAACACCATCGACACCCTCCCCTTCGACCGACCCAAGCTGCCGGGGACCCACCGGACCCTCGGGATGATCGGCTTCCTGCCGGCGCTCAAACGGCTCGACCTCGCCCTGGACCTCCTGGAATCGCTGCTCGACGAGGATCCCGGCTGGCAGCTGCGGATCGCCGGGACGCTGCCGTGGGACGCACCGTGGGTGTGGGCACGGCTGACCGAGCGGCAGTTCTTCCGGGACCAGCTCGACCGGATCCGGCTGTCGCGGCGGCTGGCGAGGGCGGTGCGGTTCGACGGGCGTGTCGACAACATCCCGGGCTGGCTGGCAGGGGTGGGCGTCATCCTCAGCGTCAGCGACCTGGAATCCTTCCACCTCGGCCTCGCCGAGGGCATGGCCTCACGGGCCGTGCCACTCGTCCTCCAGCGTGATGGGGTGGAGGAGCTGTTCCCCGGCGTGCCGATCCATGCTGACGTTGCGGACGCCGCGGGGTGGTTGACCGCGTTGGCGGGCGACCAGCGACGGGAGGTGGGCGAGGCCGCCAGGTCGCTGGTCGTGGCGCGCTACGACCTCAACGAGGTCGGCCGACGGTGGGTGGAACTGCTGCTCAGCTGAGCGCGACCACGGGAAGATGTCGATGACCATGAACGGAACGAGGGGTCGGATGCGGCCACCCGGCAGCCGCCA
>CAZGJO010000100.1:3409-7677 GCA_964525685.1 uncultured Ectothiorhodospiraceae bacterium
CAGACGGTCGAGCCCGGCCGGCGCACCGGTCTGCGCGGGTGTGCACTGCTGCTGAGCCTGCTCCTGGCCGCCGTGATCATCCCGGCGCCATCGGCGTGGGCGACGAACCACCAGGATCCAGGGTCGCCTCCTGGGGACGTCTCGGCGGCTGCGTGCGGATCGGCCACCCGCTCCGGCTTCGCTGACAGCACGGTCGATGCGACCCACGCGGCGAGCATCGACTGCCTGGCCTGGTGGGGGATCGCAGGGGGGTTCGAGGACGGATCCTTCCGACCGGCGCTCGCGGTGACCCGGGGCCAGATGGCGACCTTCCTGACCGCCACCCTGTTGGCCGCCGATCGCGCGCTGCCACCCCCCGGGCCGGGCTTCGAGGACAGCCACTCCGCTGTCCACGCGCGCCCGATCGCGCGGCTCTCCGAGGCGGGGCTGGCGAGCGGGTTCCCGGACGGCACCTTCCGTCCAGGTACCGAGGTGACCCGGGCGCAGATGTCCAGCTTCCTGGTCCGACTGCTGCGCCACCTCGGCGTCAGCCTCCCGGCAGCGGGCACGCCGCCGTTCCCGGACGCGGTCGGCGACCACCACGCGGAGGCGATCGCGGCGGTGGCGGCCGCCGGCATCACGGTCGGTGACACCTCGGGAGCCTTCCGCCCCGCGGAGCACGTGACCCGTGGCCAGATGGCGACCTTCCTGGCCCGCGCCCTCGGTCTGGCGGTCGCCGACGGCGTCGAGGTCCGCGCCGCACAGGCCGCGGTGGACGCCACCGCGCTCAGCGCCGCCGTGTGCCAGACCACCAGCAACGACGTCGAACGCGCCGAGGCCGTGCTCGACGGGGTGTACACCTGGAGCCCGCACCCACCCGCCGTGCTGGGCACGGACCTGGACTGGACCGAGGACCCCTTCGGTGACGCCAACTGGCGGTTCCAGTTCCACGCGCTCAGGTGGCTGTGGCCGCTGATGGCCGCCACCGATCAGACGGGCGATGCGCGCTACCTCGAGCATGCCACCCGGCTTGCGCGCTCCTGGGTGGCGGCCAACCCGCGCTCCGCACCGGCGCACCGGGTCGCCTGGAACGACCACTCCACCGCGTGGCGTACCCGGGTACTGACCTGCCTCGCCCGTCAGGGCCCCACACCACACTGGCTCCACCAGGCCCTGGTCGACCACCAGCGGGCCCTGGCCGACCCCGACTTCTACGTCGACGACGGGAACCACGCGCTGAACCAGGACGTCGGTCTGGTGGCGGCGGCCTGCCACACGAAGGCCTGGGACCGCAGGGACCTCGGTATCGAGCGGATCGACCGCCTGGCGCGCGTCGGGGTGGACCCGCAGGGGGTGATGGACGAGCAGGCGGTGGAGTACCAGGACTACAACTACGGCCGCTACCGCGAGGCGATCGTCACCATGGAGGCCTGCGGGCGGACCCCACCGGAGAGCCTGGACCGCATCGCGCTGATGCCCGAGGCGCTCGCGCACATGACCCTGCCGGACGGCACCTACGAGACCCTCGGTGACACCGATCGTCGCCGGATCAAGGACCTGGGCCACCCGGCGACCACCTGGCTGCGCACCGCAGGTCGTGACGGCGCCCCGCCGCAGGCACGCACCGCGGTCTACGACGCGGGCTTCTACCTCACCCGCAGCGGCTGGGGGACCGAACGCCCACTGCTCGCAGAGACCTTCCTGTCCGCACGGTTCGGCCCGCAGCCCTTCCTCCACGGCCACGACGACCACGGTGCCATCACCCTGTTCGCACAGGGCCAGCGCATCCTGACGGACCCGGGGAAGTACCTCTACGGCAACGTGCCCGGACGCGTCCACGTCCTCTCCGCCGCAGCGCACAACGTCGTCACCATCGGCACCGGTTGCACCGTCAACCAGGACGGCCCGTCCCGCATCTCCGCGGTCACCACCGACGGCGAGGTGGACCGCTTCCGGGTCCACGTGGCGGGGTGTCGCGGCACGCGGTGGACACGCGACGTGGCCTTCCGGCCGCGCGACGGTGCGGTGGTCGTGGTCGACGAGGTGGAGGGCCCGGCCGACGCCGCGGTGGTGCAACGCTGGCAGCTGGAGATCGGTGCGGAGGTGACGCGGGTCGACCGCCGGGGGGCCCACGCCCGCTGGCCGTCCGGGGCGCAACTGCTGGTCGAGCAGCACGTGATGACCGAGCACGCCGACGCGGTCGCCGGCGGCGACGATCCCCTGCGCGGCTGGGTCTCACGCCGCTACGGCGACCTGCAGCCGGCGGCCAACCTCGCCTTCACCGCGCCACCGGGAGCTGCCGCGCACTTCGTGACGGTGCTGCGTCCGGGGACCCCGACCGACGCCCCGGCGAGTGCCGCGAGCACCGTGGACGGCCGGGTCGAGGTGCGCCTGCCCCGTGACGACGGCGAGGTGACCGTCATCAGGCTCGGCCGATGATCCGACGGCTGGAGCCAGCGACCATCGGTCTGGTGGGAGCAGGTGCGCTGTTCGCCCTGCTGACCCTGCTGGTGACGGGGCTGGAGCGGCAGCTGCGGTGGGACGAGGTCACCTACCTCGCGCAGGTGACACCGGGCCAACCGGACGTGTGGTTCGGCCCGCAACGCGCCCGGGGCATGACGGTGGTCCTGCTACCCGCCGCCCTGCTGGGGGCGTCCACGACGCTGGTCAGGTCGTGGTTGCTGCTCGTCCACGCCGTCGCACTGGTGGTGGTGTTCCGGCCCTGGGTCGCGGTCGCCGGGTGGACGGGGACCACCGCTGCGCTGCTCACGGCCGTCGGTTGGATCCCGCTGTACTTCGCGGTCGAGGGCTATCCCAACCTGCTGGCCGGCCTCGCCGCGGTCGCAGCCGCCGGCACGACCGTGCGGTGGCTCCTGGAGGACGACCACCGGCAGTTGGTGCTGGCGGGGCTGGCCATCGCGGTGGTCGCGTGGCTGCGGCCCACCGAGAGCGTGTGGATCGCCGGGGCGCTCACCCCTGTGGCGCTGCTGGGGGGCCGCCGCTGGTGGCGGGCGATCGCCGCCTTCGCCGTAGGCGGGTTCGTGGGGTGGTTGCCGTGGCTGATCGAGGCGATCGTACGGTTCGGCGGGCCCTTCGCCCGGCTGGACGCGGCTCGGGCGACCTCGGCGAGCGGTGCGGACCGCAACAGCGTGATCCAGTACCTCAACCTCATCGAAGGCCCGGTCCGTCGAGTGGTGGAGGATCCGGTGCTCACCGCAGCGGGACTCGCGCTGCTGCTGGGGGCGGCGGTGCTGATCCTGATCGGACTCGTGCAGGCCGACGACCGGCGACGGCGGCTCGCCGCAGCGGTCGGGCTGTGGTCGGGCGCGATCATGGTGCTGCCGTACCTGCTCCTCAACGCCGGGATCAACCTGCGCTACATCCTGCCCGGTCTCCTGCTGTTCACGCTGCCGGTGGCCGCCGGGCTCGTGACCCTGGTCGTCGCTGTGGCGCGCCGACGCGAGCCCGTGGCTGCCATCGCGCTGGTGACCATCCTCGGCGCCTACATCGGCTGGCAGCTCCACCTCGCGGCGACCAACGCCGAGCAGATCGCGCCGCTGCAGGCGCGTCCGGTCGCCCTTGGCCAGGCACTGTCCGACGTCGCGGACGGACGACCCTGCGCCTTCCTGTCCAACGTCCAGTGGCCGGAGATCCAGTGGCACTCCGGCTGCCTCGGAGAGGTCCTCGACCCACAGGCCGATGCACTGCAGTGCCACGACGCCCGGCGCGATCTCGGCCTGCTGGCCGAGGAGGGCTTCGAGGTCTACGTCCTCGAGCGGGGCGAGCCACCCTTCTCCCCTGCCGTCGCCGACTGGCCGGTGACCCAGCTCGAGGAGCCCGAGGACGGGGTGTGGCGGCGTTACGAGCGCCCCGCAGACCTTGGACCCGACGACCCACCGTCGATCCCTGCCACCGCTACGCCGAAGCGCCCCTGCCTGCCGTCACGGGCGCCCGACACCTCCCGGGCCACCCTCGAGCTGCGCTGGTCGCGCTGAGCCACCTCGGAGGTGACGGGCACGCCCCTGCCGCCAGCACGCCGCGCACCCGGTGGAAGGTGATCGCCGAGGGACAGGGAGCTGAACAGCGGCTTACACTGCCTCGGTGCGCCGGACGCGGACGAAGGGTGGGTGCTGTGGGCGAGTTGGCGATGCCCGAGCTGCTGCGCGCCTTGGCGGTGAACCTGCTCGCGGTGACGGTGCTCACCTACGGCATCTTCTTCCGGCGCCACCGGCGTCGCGACCTGCTCGTCGGGTACGTGGCCTTCAACATCAGCCTGTTCGCGGTCGCCG
>CAZGJO010000101.1:0-7570 GCA_964525685.1 uncultured Ectothiorhodospiraceae bacterium
CGCGCACGTACTTCAGCGCCGGCACCGGGAAGTAGCCCTTGGGCCGGTCGATGACGCTGTCCGGTACCAGACCGCGCGCCATCGCCTTGAGCGGGTACTTGCCGCCGTCGCGCAGGCGCAGCTCGGCCGGCAGTTCGGCGGCGGTCTCCACCAGCCGGTGGTCGAGGAACGGCACCCGCGCCTCCAGCCCCCACGCCATGGTCATGCTGTCCACCCGTTTCACCGGGTCCTCCACCACCAGCTGGGTCGGATCCAGGGCGAGCACGGCGGCCACCGGATCGCTCTCGCCCAGCGCGGCCAGCTGGTGCTCGATCCAGGCACGGGTATGGTCCGGACCCCGGAAGCGCTCGGTCACCAGGCGCCGGTACTCGTCGTGGTCCCGGTCGAAGTAGTAGCGCGCCAGCCGTTCGGCGGCATCCCCCTCGGGGTCGGCGGCGATCTGGTGGTACCAGAAGTAGCCGCCGAAGACCTCGTCGGCCCCCTGGCCGGAGAGCACCACCTTCACCTCGCGGCTGACCCGCTCCGCCAGCAGGTAGAAGGCCACCGCATCCTGACCGAACATCGGCTCCGGCATCCGCTCGATGGCCTCGGGCAGGCGCGGCAGCACCTCGCCGTTGGGAATGTGCATGCGGTGGTGACGGGTCCCGAAGCACTCGGCCACGACATCGGAGTACTCGAACTCGCTGCCCGCCTCGCCGGCGACATCCTCGAAGCCGATGGAGAAGGTCTGCACGTCGCTCTCCCCCGCCTCGTGCAGCAGCCCCACCAGTAGACTCGAATCGAGCCCGCCGGAGAGCAGCACCCCCACCGGCACATCGGCCACCGTGCGCCGCTTGGCCACCGCCGCCCGCAGCGCCTCGTGGACGGCCTCGACGCCCTCCGCCTCACTGCCGAACTCGAGCCGCGACCGCTGGCTCAGGTGCCAGTAGGTGCGCTGGCGCTGCTCGCCATCGGGCCCGATGGTCAGGGTCGTGGCCGGCGGCAGCTTGCGGATCCCGGCGACCACCGTGCGCGGCCCGGGCACCACACCGTGGAGGGTGAACTGGTAGTGCAGCGCCACCGGGTCCGGGGCGGTATCGATACCGCCGGCGGCCAGCAGTGCCTGGGTATTGGAGGCGAAGCGCAGACCATCGTGGTCCACCGTGTAGTAGAGCGGCTTGATGCCCATGCGATCCCGCGCCAGGAAGAGCCGTCGCCCGGCGGTCTCCCAGAGGGCGAAGGCGAACATGCCGTCGAACTGTTCCACGCACGCCTCGCCCCACTCCGCGTATGCCTTGAGGATCACCTCGGTGTCACCGCCGGAGAAGAAGGTATGGCCGCGCCGGCCCAGCTCCTCGCGCAGCTGCGGGTAGTTGTAGAGGGTGCCATTGAAGACAACCGCCAGGCCGAGCCCGGGGTCGACCATGGGCTGATGGGAGCGCGCCGAGAGGTCGATGATGGCGAGCCGCCGATGGCCGAACTGCAGTGGCCCGTCGGACCAGCTACCGCAGTGGTCCGGCCCGCGGCGCTCCAGTTGCGCCAGCATCCGGTCCATCACCCCCAGCTCCGGGCTTCGCCCGTCCAGCCGCAATTCACCGGCGATTCCGCACATCCTGCTCTCCCTTGGTTCTCTGGTTGGGGAGAATTTGCACGCTTTGTCCTTGCCGCGCTACCCTCTCGCCATTCTCTACCATTATAATCAGGTTTACAGCGAAACCCGTTACCCGGCCCGACGCCTTGAAACCGGGGGCCCTCGTCCCCACTTAGGCACGGTCGAGCCAAGACGCCAACACCTTTCCGGATAAAGGAGTGACCCATGGAACACCAACTGCCCGATCTGCCCTACGCCTACAACGCGCTGGAGCCGCACATCTCCGCCGAGACGCTGGAGTTCCATCACGACAAGCACCACGCCACCTACGTGACCAAGCTCAACGGCCTCATCGGCGGCAGCGAGTTCGAGGACGCCTCCCTTGAGGAGATCATCAAGAAGGCCCCGGCCGGCGGCATCTTCAACAACGGCGCGCAGGTCTGGAACCACACCTTCTACTGGCACTGCCTGAGCCCCAACGGCGGCGGCGAACCGAGCGGCGCCCTGGCCGAGGCCATCAACGCCAAGTTCGGCTCCTTCGCCGACTTCAAGGAGAAGTTCTCCGACATGGCCGTGGCCAACTTCGGCTCCGGCTGGACCTGGCTGGTGAAGAAGCCGGACGGCAGCGTCGACATCGTCAACACCTCCAACGCCGGCAACCCGATGCGCGACGGCGACGAGCCGCTGATGACCATCGACATCTGGGAGCACGCCTACTACATCGACTACCGCAACGCGCGGCCGAAGTACGTCGAGGCGTTCTGGAACCTGGTCAACTGGGACTTCGTCGCCCAGAACTTCGGCGGCTGAATCCCGCGCCACCGGGCGGGGTTTGCACCGCGCCCGGTCTACGCTAGGATTGATCCTCTGCCAATGGCAGTCTCCACGCGGGGCTGCCATTTTTGTTTTCTAAAGGACTTTGAACAACGGGAGCCTTGTTGCCGCGCCGGCGGCCCGTTGGGGTGGTTCCCCGCGCCGGGGGCGTCGGCGGCCATGGATGGCCGCCGTCGAGCCTACAGGGATGTATTCATGGCGTCCCCCGGCGCGGGGAACCACCCCAACGGGCCGCCGGTGCGGCAACAAGGCGTGAGATCTGCCATGTCCGATGCACTGATGAATACCTACGCCCGCCTGCCGGTGGCCTTCACCGAAGGGCGCGGCGCGTGGCTGTGGGACACCGACGGCAACGCGTACCTGGATGCCCTGTCCGGCATCGCCGTCTGCGGCCTCGGCCACGCCCACCCGGCCGTGACGGTGGCGCTCTGCGATCAGGCCGGCCAGCTGGTCCACACCTCCAACCTCTACCGGATCCCGCAGCAGGAGCGGCTGGCCGACCGGCTGACCACGGCCGCCGGGATGGACCGCGCCTTCTTCTGCAACTCCGGCGCCGAGGCCAACGAGGCGGCCCTGAAGATCGCCCGGCGGGTGGCCCATGAACGCGGCATCGAGAAGCCGGTGGTGGTGGTCATGGAGGGGAGCTTCCACGGCCGCACCCTGGCGACCCTGGCCGCCACCGGCAATCCGGCGGTGCAGGCCGGGTTCGGCACGCCGCTGCCGGGCTTCGAGCGAGTCCCCTACGGTGACAGTCGCGCCGTGGCGGCGCTGGCCGGGCGCGCGGATGTGGTCGCCGTGCTGGTGGAACCGGTCACCGGCGAAGGGGGCATCCAGATCCCGCCGGCCGACTATCTGCCCGATCTGCGCCGGATATGCGATCAGCAGGGCTGGCTGCTGATGCTCGACGAGATCCAGACCGGCGTCGGGCGCACCGGTACGCTGTTCGCCTTCCAGGGCGTCACCGACGTCCAGCCGGACGTGCTGACCCTGGCCAAAGGGCTCGGCAACGGCGTGCCCATCGGCGCCTGTCTGGCGCGGGGCGAGGCCGCCGAGGCCCTGACACCGGGCAGCCACGGGACCACCTTCGGCGGCAACCCGCTGGTCTGCGCCGCGTCCCACGCCGTCCTCGATACCCTCGAGGCGGGCGATCTGCCCAGCCACGCCGTCGCCATGGGCGAGCGCATCGCTGACGCCCTGCGCGCCCGGCTGGAAGGCCGCGCGGGGGTGGTCGCCATCCGCCAGCGCGGGCTGATGCTCGGCATCGAACTGGAGGCCCCGTGCAAGGAGCTGGTGGGCCGCGCCCTGGAGGCCGGCCTGCTCATCAACGTTACCGCCGAGCGCGTGGTGCGCCTGCTGCCGCCGCTCATCATCGACGCCGACGAGGCCGATCGCATCGCCGCCGGCGTCGCCGATCTCATCGAGGCCCACGTGGCGCCGTAGGCGCCTGCGAGACACCGACCATGGACCATTCGACCCCACGCCACTTCCTGACCCTCGCCGATCTCAGCGCCGACGAGCTGCGCTCGCTGCTCAACCGCGCCACCGAGCTCAAGACCCTGGAGCGTGAGGGGCGCCGCTACACGCCGCTGCAGGGCCGGGTGCTGGCAATGATCTTCGAAAAGTCGTCGACCCGCACCCGAGTCTCCTTCGAGACCGCCATGACCCAGTTCGGCGGCCACGCCATCTTCCTCTCCCACCGCGACACCCAGCTGGGTCGCGGCGAGCCGGTGGAGGACAGCGCCCGGGTGCTGTCGCGGATGGTCGACGCGGTGATGATCCGCACCTACGGCCACGACATGGTCGAGCGCTTCGCCGAGTACTCGCGGGTACCGGTGATCAACGCCCTCACCGACCTCCACCACCCGTGCCAGCTGCTGGCCGATCTGCAGACCTGGCAGGAGCATCGCGGGCCCATCACCGGTCGCACGGTGACCTGGGTCGGTGACGGCAACAACATGTGCCACTCCTACATCGAGGCCGCGCGGATGCTCGACTTCGAGCTGCGCATCGCCTGCCCCGAGGGCTACGAGCCCGACGCCGACATCCTCGCCAGCGCCCCCGGCGCCCGGATCGTCCGCGACGCGGTCGAGGCCGCCCGCGACAGCGACCTGGTGGTCACCGACGTCTGGGCCAGCATGGGCCAGGAGTCGGAACAGGACGACCGCGAAGGCGTCTTTGAGCCCTACCAGGTCAACGCCACTGTCATGAACGCAGCCCGCGACGACGCGCTGTTCATGCACTGCCTGCCGGCCCATCGGGGCGAGGAGGTCACCGCCGAGGTCATCGACGGCCCGTTGAGCGTGGTCTTCGACGAGGCGGAGAATCGCCTGCACAGCCAGAAGGCCCTGCTGGAGCTTCTGCTGGCCCGCCAGGACACCCCCGGGGTCTCGCCCCCAGAAGCCGCCGCCATCACCTGACCCCATGCGCCGCCACCTCCTCCTCATCGCCCTGCTGCTGGCCGCGCCGGTGGCCGCCGGCGATATCGAGGCACTGGTGGACGCCGGCCTCGACGCCTGGGAGGCCGGCGAGTACGCGGAAGCGGTGGCCGCTTGGGAGGCGGCGGCCGAGGCGGACCACCCCGATGCCTGGTTCAACCTCGGCCTGGCCCACGAGACCGGCCGCGGGGTCGAGAAGGACTATCGCGCCGCACTCGCCCTCTACAGCCTCGCCGCACGCGAGGGTCACGCCGAGGCGCAGTTCAACGCCGGGGTCATGCTCAACGAATCGCGCGGTGTCTTTCGCAGCGTCCCCGAGGCACTGAACCTGTGGCGTGCCTCCGCCGAACAGGGCTTCGCCCCGGCCCAGTTCAACCTCGGCCTGCTCTACGCCCGCAGCGAGGGGGTCGCCCGCGACGTCGAGCGCGCCCTGGAGCTCTGGGAGAAGGCCGCAGCGCAGGACCACGAACCGGCCCGCCGCGCCCTCCACCTCACCCACAGCGAAGGCCTGCTGGGTCTGGAACCGGACCCCGAGGCCGCCGCGCGCTGGGCCGATCCCTGAACCGACGGACCGGCCCCGTTTCCTTGCGGCGGTCCGCGTTATATCCTGTCCGGCAGTGCACCGGCTCCGGCCGCATCAAGAACAAGAGGGAACCAGAACCATGGCTGAACGCTCCACCCCCGCCGTCACCGGCGCCCGCCACCTGCCGCGTCTGCTGGTCGCGGCACTGCTGCTCGTCCTCGCCGTCCAGCCGGCATTGGCGGAATCCACCCAGTGGGTCCGCGACGTCCTCTACGTCACCCTGCGCGAAGGACCCGGCGGCCAGCACGGGGTCATCACCACCCTGCAGTCCGGCGACAGCGTCACCATCCTGGAAGAGGACGACAACTACGTCCGGGTGCGCACCGAAAACGGCGATGAGGGCTGGCTTCAGGGCCAGTACCTCAGCGACGAGCGCATCGCCGCCGATCGACTGCAGCAGTCCGAGCAGGCGGCCCAGCAGGCCCGCCAGCAGCGAGACGAAGCCCGTGATGAACTGGCGTCGGTCACCGACGAGCGCGACAACCTGGCGGAACGGGTGGAGACCCTGGAGGCGGAACGCGATGCCCTGACCACCGAGCTGGAGGAACTGGCGGCCATCGCCGAGGAGCCCGCGGAGCTGGCCGAGGAGAACGAGGCGCTGCGCGAAGAGGTCGCGGCCATGGAGGAAGAGGTCGAATCCATGCGCCGGGAAGTCCAGTCACTGGAGGGCAGTGAGCGGCGCGAGTGGTTCCTGATTGGTGGCGGTGTGCTGCTGGCGGGGCTGATCCTCGGGCTGATCCTGCCGCATCTGCGCGGTGGGCGGCGGAGTTCCTGGGACCTCTGATCGCTGTCGTCTGTTCGGACCGGTCTCGTTGGGAGGCGGGCCTACAGGGAGGTATTCACGGCGTCCCGGCGGTGGCGAAGCCCCGGCGACCGGCGCCACCCCGAAAGCCGACGCCCAAACCCTCAGTTCTTGCCGTAGAGCCGCTCGAGCTGGCTGAGGTCGCGAACGGCGCCGTGGGCGGCGGAGGTGGTCAGGGCGGCATAGGCGCGCAGCGCCTGGCTCACCGGCCGCTGACGCTCCAACGGCTGCCACGCCTTCTCGCCCCGAGCGTTCATGGCCTCGCGCCGACGCGCCAGCTCGGCGTCGTCGATGGCGATGCGGATGGAGCGCCCGGGGATATCGATGGCGACGGGATCGCCCTCCTCGATCAGACCGATGGCGCCGCCCTCGGCCGCCTCCGGTGAGACGTGGCCGATGGAGAGCCCCGAGGTGCCGCCGGAGAAGCGGCCGTCGGTGATCAGGGCGCACGCCTTGCCGAGCCCCTTGGACTTCAGGTAGCTGGTCGGGTAGAGCATCTCCTGCATCCCCGGTCCGCCGCGCGGGCCCTCGTAGCGGATGATGACCACGTCGCCAGCCTGGATGCGGTCGCCGAGGATCGCCTCGACGGCGGCGTCCTGGCTCTCGAAGATCCGCGCCGGGCCGGTGAATTCGAGGATCGATTCATCGACGCCGGCGGTCTTCACCACACAGCCCTCTTCGGCGAGGTTGCCGTAGAGCACGGCGAGGCCGCCGTCGCGGGAGTAGGCGTGCTCGATGTCGCGGATGCAGCCCGCGGCGCGATCGGTGTCGAGGCTCTCCCAGCGCTTGTCCTGGGAGAAGGCCTGCTGGGTCGGCACGCCGCCGGGGCCGGCGGCGTAGAACTGCCGGACACGCTCTTCCCCGGTCTGCATCACGTCCCACTGTTTCAGCCCTTCGGCCAGGCTGTCGGCGTAGACGGTCGGCCGCTCGTCATGGAGCAGGCCGCCGCGCTGCAGCTCCCCGAGGATCCCGAGCACCCCGCCGGCCCGGTGGACGTTCTCCATATGGTACTGCTGCGTGGCCGGGGCGACCTTGCACAGGTTCGGCACCCGCCGCGAGAGCTCGTTGATGTGGCCCATGTCGAACTGCACCTCGCCCTCGCGGGCCGCCGCCAGCAGGTGGAGGATGGTGTTGGTCGAGCCGCCCATGGCGATGTCGAGGCTCATGGCGTTCTCGAACGCCTCGAAGGTGGCGATGGAGCGCGGCAGCACCCGCTCGTCGTCCTGCTCGTAGTAGCGCTTGGCCAACTCGACGATGCGTCGCCCCGCCTCCAGGAACAGCTCCTTGCGGTCGGCGTGGGTGGCCAGCAGCGAGCCGTTGCCCGGCAGCGACAGCCCCAGCGCCTC
>CAZGJO010000102.1:0-1884 GCA_964525685.1 uncultured Ectothiorhodospiraceae bacterium
TCGACCCGCTCACCGGCGAGGTGCTGCGCCGGGTGCCGCGCCTGACCATCTACCCCAAGACCCACTACGTGACGCCGCGCGAGAAGCTGCTCGACGCCATCGAGAAGATCAAGGTGGAGCTGGCCGAGCGGCTGGAGCAGCTCTACCAGAACAACAAGCTGGTGGAGGCGCAACGGCTGGAGCAGCGCACGAAGTTCGACATCGAGATGATGCTGGAGCTCGGCTACTGCTCCGGGATCGAGAACTACTCCCGCTACCTCTCCGGGCGCGGACCGGGCGATCCGCCGCCGACGCTGATGGACTACCTCCCGCGCAACGCCGTGGTGTTCCTCGA
The DNA here is from genome assembly GCA_964525685.1 of uncultured Ectothiorhodospiraceae bacterium. Classification (GTDB taxonomy): domain Bacteria; phylum Pseudomonadota; class Gammaproteobacteria; order Thiohalospirales; family Thiohalospiraceae; genus Thiohalospira. Next base: position 335 of record CAZGJO010000102.1, read on the forward strand.
CGAGTCCCACGTCACCATCCCGCAGATCGGCGGCATGTATCGCGGCGACCGGGCGCGCAAGGAGAATCTGGTGGAGTACGGCTTCCGCCTGCCGTCGGCGCTGGACAACCGGCCGTTGAAGTTCGAGGAGTTCGAGCGCCTCTGCCCGCAATCGGTGTTCGTCTCGGCGACCCCGGGGCCGTACGAGGCCGAGCACGCCGGCCAGGTGGTGGAGCAGGTGGTCCGGCCCACCGGTCTGGTGGACCCGGAGGTCGACATGCGCCCGGTGGCGACCCAGGTGGACGATCTCCTCTCCGAGGCGCGCGCCCTTGCCGACAAGGGGCAGCGCTGTCTGGTCACCACCCTGACCAAGAAGATGGCCGAGGACCTCACCGACTATCTGGCCGAACACGGCGTGCGGGTGCGCTACATGCACTCCGACATCGACACCGTCGAGCGCATGGAGATCATCCGCGACCTGCGCCTCGGCGCCTTCGACGTGCTGGTCGGCATCAACCTGCTGCGCGAGGGCCTCGACATCCCCGAGGTGGCGCTGGTGGCGATCCTCGACGCCGACAAGGAGGGCTTCCTGCGCTCCGATCGCTCGTTGATCCAGACCATCGGCCGCGCCGCCCGCAACGTCGAGGGGCGCGTGATCCTCTACGCCGACAGCGTCACCGGCTCCATGCGCCGCGCCATGGACGAGACCGAGCGGCGCCGCGAGAAGCAGATCGCCCACAACGAGGCCCACGGCATCACCCCCAAGGGGATCGAGAAGAAGGTCGCCGATGTCATGGAGACAGGCTACGCCGGCGCCCCCAATGCCGCCGCCGAGCGTTACGCCCAGGTGGCCGACGAGGTGGCCGAGTATCAGGCGCTGAGCCCCGGGGAGCTGAAGAAGAAGCTGGAAGAGCTGGAAAAGGAGATGCTCGACAAGGCCCAGAACCTCGAGTTCGAGGAGGCCGCCCGGATCCGCGACCAGATCCGGGTGGTGCGGGAGAACAGCCTCGGGCTGGCGGGATGACGGGGGAGCCCGACGGAATGCAAAAAGGGGACAGTCCCGGCCGGGACTGTCCCCTTTTATTCACGGGTCCGGGAGGCCCGTCGGTCAGCCGTTCGGCCGCCCCTCGATGAGCTGATCCACCACACCCGGGTCCGCCAGGGTCGAGGTGTCGCCCAGATCATCCAGCTGGTTGGCGGCGATCTTGCGCAGGATGCGGCGCATGATCTTGCCGGAGCGGGTCTTCGGCAGGCCCGGCGAGAACTGGATGACGTCGGGGCTGGCGATGGGGCCGATCTCGCTGCGCACCTGGCTTACCAGCGCCTTCTTCAGCTCGTCCGAAGGCTCGGCGTCGTTGACCAGGATGACATAGCAGTAGATCCCCTGGCCCTTGACGTCGTGGGGGAAGCCGACCACGGCGGCCTCGGCCACCGCCTCGTGGGACACCAGCGCCGACTCGATCTCGGCGGTGCCCATGCGGTGGCCGGAGACGTTGAGCACGTCGTCCATGCGCCCGGTGATCCAGAAGTCGCCCTCGGCGTCGCGACGGGCGCCGTCCTCGGAGAAGTAG
>CAZGJO010000102.1:1894-7521 GCA_964525685.1 uncultured Ectothiorhodospiraceae bacterium
AGCCGGGGTAGGTGGAGAAGTAGGTCTTCTTGAAGCGCTCGTGGTCGCCGAACACGGTGCGCATCTGGCCCGGCCACGGCCGGGTGATCACCAGGCCGCCTTCCCCTTCGCCCTCGACCACGTTGCCCTGGGCGTCACGCAGCTCCGGCACCACGCCGAAGAACGGCTTGGTGGCCGAGCCCGGCTTGAGGTCGGTGGCGCCGGGCAGCGGGGTGATCATGTGGCCGCCGGTCTCGGTCTGCCACCAGGTGTCCACCACCGGGCAGCGCCCGTCGCCGACCACGTGGTAGTACCACTCCCACGCCTCCGGGTTGATCGGCTCGCCGACGGTGCCGAGGATGCGCAGGCTCTGGCGCGAGGCCTGCTTCACCGGCGCGTCGCCCTCCTTCATCAGGGCGCGGATGGCGGTGGGCGCGGTGTAGAAGATGTTGACCTGGTGCTTGTCGACCACCTGCCAGAAGCGCGAGGCGTCGGGATAGCTCGGCACGCCCTCGAACAGCAGGGTGGTGGTGCCGTTGGCCAGCGGGCCGTAGATCATGTAGCTGTGGCCGGTGATCCAGCCGACATCGGCGGTGCACCAGTAGACGTCACCCTCCTGCAGGTCGAAGACGTAGCGGGTGGTCATCATGGCGTAGAGCAGGTAGCCGCCGGTGGTGTGCAGCACGCCCTTGGGGGTGCCGGTGGAGCCGGAGGTGTAGAGGATGAACAGCGGGTCCTCGGCATCCATGGGCTCGCACGGGCAGTCGGCGGAGGCGGCGGCGGTGGCCTCGTGGTACCAGACGTCGCGCTCGTCGTGCCAGGCGATGTCACCACCGGTGTGCTTCACCGTGAGCACGGTGTGGACATCGGGGCAGTCGGTCACGGCCTTGTCGGCGTTGGTCTTCAGCGGCACGGAACGGCCGCCGCGCAGGCCCTCGTCGGCGGTGATCACCACCTGAGCGCCGGCATTCTGGATGCGATCCTTGAGCGCCCCCGGCGAGAAGCCGCCGAAGACCACCGAATGGATGGCGCCGATGCGCGCGCAGGCGAGCATGGCGTAGGAGGCCTCGGGGATCATCGGCATGTAGATGCAGACCCGGTCGCCCTTCTTCACGCCGCGCGCCTTCAGGGCATTGGCCAGACGGCTGACGTTCTCGTGGAGCTCGCGATAGGTGATGTGCTGGTGGGTATCGGGATCGTCGCCCTCCCAGATGATGGCGGTCTGGTCGGCGCGCTCTTCCAGGTGGCGATCGATGCAGTTGTGGGCGACATTGAGCTCACCGCCCTCGAACCACTTGATGTGGACGTCGCCCTCGAAACTCCAGTCCAGCACGGTGTCCCACGGCTTGAACCAGTCCAGGTACTTCTCGGCCTGTTCGGCCCAGAAACCCTCGGGATCCTCCACCGAACGCCGGTACATGGCGTCGTAGTCTTCCCTGGTGATGTGTGCCCGGGCGGCGATATCGTTCGGGACCGGATAGACCTTCTGTTCGGACATGCCTCTGTTCTCCCAATCGCTGAAGGAATTCGAAATGCAGTAGACCCATTATGGTCGCGACAATACCGAGCGCAATGGTAGCCGACCACGACCGGCCATGTTCGCCAGCTGGGCCAGCCAGACCTCGCCGGCGGCGATGGCGTCGGCGAGCGCGTCATGGGCGCGGTGGCGGGGCAGGCCGTAGGCCGCGCGCACCGCCCCCAGGCGCAGGTCCTCGCGACGCAACGGCAGGCCGCGACGCTCCCGCCGCCGTTGCTCCAGCTGCTGCGTGTCCACCATCGGGGCCAGAAAGGGCCCACCGTACACGGCCCGGCACGCACGATCCAGAAAGGCGCGCTCGAACGGCGCATGGTGCGCCACCAGCACCCGCCCGGCCAGCTCGTCGAGCACCTGCGGCAACACGGTCGCCAGCGGCAGACCACAGGCCACGGCGTCGTCGGTGAGGCCGTGGACGACCACGCTCTCCTCCCGCAGCCGCGAACTCGGCCGCACCAGCCAGTGCCGGTGGCTGGCCAGATCCAGCCGGTCGCCGCGCAGGTGGACCAGCCCGACGCTGACGATATCATCGGTGCCGGCGTCGATGCCGGTGGTCTCCAGGTCCAGCGCCACGAAATCCGTCTCCCGGCAGTCCCGCCGCGCCGACGGCGGCGGCGCTGCCAGGTAGTCACGCAGCGGCCCCTCGGAGGTCCGGGCCAGTGCGCGCCGCCGCTTCCAGTTCAGACCCAGCATCGTACTCAGCAAAGGGGACGGGTTTGGTCTTTCCCGGGGGCCGGGTGTGCCGCCGCCGGGACCTTTCGCGGCGCACCGAGCAGCGCAGGCCGGGAAGGGGCGAAGAGCGAGCGCTGTTCGAGCGAAGCGAGTTCGCGAGCGGCCCCTTCCCGGGCGAGCAGCGCAGGGCACCCGAAGGGTGCGTCGCGCGTCCCGGCGGCGGCACACCCGGCCCCCGGGAAAGACCGAACCCGTCCTCCCGGCGCCATCAACCGAACCGTCCCGCCTGATACCGCTGGGCCAGCCCCGCCTGGTGCGTCTGGATCACCCGGAAGGCGTCCTTCAGGTGCTGGCGTTCCAGCCGTGACAATTCCTCCGGATCCAGATGGTTGTTCGGTTCGCGTCCGGCGCGCAAGCAGTCGGTCTGGTGCCGGATGCGCAGGTTGCCGAGCAGATTGAAGGTGTCGATGAGCTCGGCGGCGTCACGGCCGTTCATGTGGCCGCCGCGCGCCAGCGCCTCCAGTCGCGCCCGCGTGCCCAGCGTCGGCAGCCCGGCGGCGAGGGCGCGCACCCGCGCCAGGTCGACGATGGTGATGAGCCCCTCTTTCTTGATGTCCAGGGTGTGGTCGTGCTCGCCGCCGTGGCTGAGCACGAACTGGCGGAAGAAACCGAGCGGCGGGCGGCGCTGCAGGGCGTTGCCGGCCATGGCCGCCAGGAAGAGCGTGTTGCTCGCGGTCCACTCCAGGATCTCGGCGCGCAGGGCGGCCACGGCCTCCTCGGCCCCCGGGGTGCCGGTGGTGAAGCGCATGTCGAAGAAGATGCTGGCGTGCATCAGCGCCTCGGGATCCGGCTCGTGGGTCCAGCGGTGGAAATAGTCGCGCCAGCCGTCCAGGGTCCGGAGCCAGTCGGGGTTGGTGGCCATGACGTTGCCGGGGCAGTAGGGGAAGCCGCAGGCATCGAGGCCGTCGCTGACCCGTTGGGCCAGCGCCTCGAACCAGTCCCGCCGGTCGCCGGGATCGTCGAGCAGGATCAGCCCGTTGTCCTGATCCGAGCCCATGGTGGCCTCGTCCCGCGCCACCGAGCCGCAGGTGAACCAGGCGTAGCCCACCGGCGGCGGCCCCAGCTCGGCCTCGGCCAGTTCCACCAGGCGGCGGGTGAGCGCCTCCACCACGGCGGTCACCGCCCGCGTGACGTGGCCGGCATCGGTGCCGGTGGCAACCATCTGTGGCTGCAGCTCCCGCAGACGGCGAGCCACCCGGGCCAGGGCGTCGACATCCGGTGCGCGGCGGACATCGCCCACCAGATAGAGGGCGTCGCCGGCCCGCCGACGCAGCAGGTCCCCGCTGCTGATCAGCCCCAGCGGCCGACCGTCCTCCACCACCGGCAGGTGATGGATCCCGTCCCGGGTCATGGTCATGAGTGCCTCCAGGGCGGAGGTGGCCTGCTCCACGGCGCGCGGGTCCGGGGTGTGAATGGCCGTGACCGGCTCTTCGGGATCCCGGCCGGCGGCCAGGCAGCGATTGCGCAGGTCGCGGTCGGTGAGCACGCCGATGAGCCGACCGTCATCGTCCACCACCAGCAGGGCGGAGACCTTCTCGTGGCTCATCCGTTCCGCCGCGGCGCGTATGGTGGTCGTGGCTGTGGTGGTCACCGCCGGGCGGGCGAGCAGGTCGCCCACCGCCACGGCGGCCAGGTCGACCCCCGCGGCCGGTGCCCCCCGGTGCGCCTCGGCCAGGGCGTGTTTCAGGCGCTCGCGTTCGTTGCCGGCCACGGCGGTGGCCAGCGCCGGGCAATCCCGGCTCAGGCGAGTCAGCTCGGGACAGGGCAGGCGATAGACCAGGGCGTCTTCGCTGACCTGTCCGGAGCGAACTCCATCGTCGAGGTCTCCCTCGCAGAGATTGACGAAGGCCCCCTCGTCGAGGCGATCCAGCAGGCTCCCCTCCGCATCCCGGAGCTCGATGGCCCCGGAACGCAGGATGTAGAGGCCCGCCGAATCGTCGTCCTCGGGAGGGAACGGCCGGCCGCGGCGGTGGTAGCGTACCTCCAGCCGCCCGGCCAGCTCGTCCAGGGTCTCCTTCGACAGCGCATCGAAGGACGGCACGGTCCCCAGGAAATCACGAATGTCCGTCAGTTCCATGCCGTCCTCCGCGCGTGTCTCAGTGGTCCATCGAGGCCCCACCGGCCCCCTTGGGCACCCGGACATCCTCCACCATCTTCTGGATGTCCGCGGGCGGCGGCGTCGTCATCTTCGACACCACCACGGCGACGACCACGTTGATGATGGCGCCGATGGTACCAAAGCCCTGCGGATTGATGCCGAACAGCCAGAACTCTGCGGTGTCCGGGAACAGGTTCCACCCGGGGATGAACAGGAAGCCCTTGTAGATGAAGATGTAGGCGAGGGTGGTGCCGAGGCCGGCGAGCATGCCGGCGACGGCGCCCTGGCGATTCATCCGCTTGTAGAAGATCCCCATCATCAGCACCGGGAACAGGGAAGAGGCGGCGAGCCCGAAGGCCAGTGCCACCACTTCCGCCGCGAAGCCGGGTGGATTGAGCCCCAGATAACCGGCCAGCAGGATCGCCAGGGTCATGGCGATACGGCCCGCCGTGAGCTCCTGCCGCTCGCTGATGTTCGGTGCGACGATCCGCTTGAGCAGGTCGTGGGAGATGGACGACGAGATCACCAGCAGCAGACCGGCCGCCGTGGAGAGCGCCGCCGCGATACCACCCGCCGCCACCAGGGCGATGACCCAGTTGGGCAGGTTGGCGATCTCCGGTGTGGCGAGCACCATGATGTCGCGGTCCACCTCCAGCTCGTTGCCCTGCCAGCCGTATGCCTCTTCGGCGTACGCAGCGAACTCTTCGTTGCCGTCGTTGTAGAAGTTGATGCGGCCGTCGCCCGCCTTGTCCTCGTACTCGAGGAGGCCGGTGCCCATCCAGGTGTCCATCCAGTCGGGACGCTCATCGTACGCCAGGGTCCCTTCGGCGGAGACGGTCTCTTCGGTATGCACCGTCTGCACCAGGTTGTAGATGGACAGGGCGCCCACCGCCGGGGCCGTGGTGTAGAGGATGGCAATGAACACCAGCGCCCAGCCGGCCGACTTCCGCGCATCCCGAACCCGCGGCACGGTGAAGAAACGGACGATGACGTGGGGCAGACCGGCGGTGCCGATCATCAGCGCCATGGTCAGCAGGAAGATGTTCAGCATGTTGAAGGCGCTGTTGGTGGTGTATTCGGCGAAGCCGATGTCCACCAGGACCTGGTCCAGTCGCTCCAGCATGAACTGGCCGCTGCCGTCGGCGACGGTGGCGCCGAGGCCGACCTGCGGCAGGAGCCAGCCGGTGAGCTGGAAGGAGATGAAGATCGCCGGCACGGTGTAGGCGAAGATCATCACCACGTACTGGGCGATCTGGGTATAGGTGATGCCCTTCATGCCGCCGA